>WJIN01000127.1 GCA_014730295.1 Promethearchaeota archaeon
AATTACCCGTAGAACAAAGGAAAAACTAAAAGAATTAGCCAAAATCGCACATAAAGAAGATATTAAAATCGGATTTGAGTTTTCAAGCTTACCAGATTCTTCCATTCCTTCACTTTCAGAAGCTAAAAAAGTCTTAAAACCACTTCTTTCTCGAGAAAATGTGGGATACATTATTGACACATTTTACTTAGCAATTAACGAAACAAAGATAGAAAATCTTAGAGATATCACTAAGCAAATCTTTTTGATTCAACTGAGCGATCTCAATCCTTTAATAGATCTTGAATCCTCAGAACCCGATAAAAAATGTAGAATATTTCCCGGAAAAGGTAATTTCGACTTTGAAGGACTTTTTTCTTTAACCAAAGAAACTTGGTATAGGGATTTCTTTTCAATTGAGTTATTCCAAGATGAGTGTGATGAAAATTATTTTTCTCAATTTTTCAAAATAAATGATACTGATTTTTTACATTAGAATGCAATAAGTGAGATGTATCATTATTTAGAATAAAAAAAGTAAAGAAAGTTAATTCTAAAATCTTTTTTCGTCATCAATTTTTGAGGCCATAGCGAGAATTGAAACAAGTGAAATGATCAAAAATGAAAATCCGAATGAATACTATTGGTTTCATCAACTGAAGTAGTGATATGAACCATAACCTCTTGACTCAACCCTGAAACACCAAATTCATCATAAAATTCAATTCTATACGAAAAATAACCAATTTCGCTGCGATCTATTGGAACGTGAAGACTTTCTCCATTAAGCCAACTCTCCCAGTCAATCCAGACTTTCTCCTCGCCTTGCGAATCGTTGATCAATACGCGATAATATCCTGTTAGACCATCATCACTTATTATCCAATTTATTGTCTCAGAGCCAGAAATACTCGTGTTAAGGATATAATTGATTGTGTTAATAGAAGGGATTAGATTAATGAGATCAATCTCAACTTCACCGTTAATTCCTGATACATTGTATTCATCATAATAATCGATAATATAATGAAAAGACCCAATAACAGAACGATTAATTTGAATTTGTAGATCGGTGTTATTAATCCAATTTGTCCAATTTTTCCAGAGATAATAATCTCCTGATGTATCGTTCGCCCAAACTCTATATTGTCCCGAGGGACCATCATCTGTAATGATCCAGTTGATAGTATCTGAACTGTAAATAGATGTATTAATTGTAGTCAAGCTATTAATCGTTGGTATTTCCTGATCTAGAGTTATAAGAATATGACTTGGCTGTCCGAATTCTGAAAAATCATCAAAATATTCAATAGTATAGTTAAAAGTTCCTAAAGAGGATCGATTAATTTCCAAGTTTAGATCATTGCTAGAACTCCAACTTGTCCAATTTTTCCAGAGATAATAATCTCCAGATGTATTGTTCGCCCAAACTCTATATTGTCCCGAGGGACCGTCATCTGTAATCATCCAATCAATAGTATCTGAGCTATAAATAGATGTATTAAATTCGGGAACTACCGAACAACTAGGCGGGATATTTATTACTTTGATAATAGCGGACTTTGGATTTCCGTATTGAGAATTAATATCATAGTATTCAATTGTATAATTGAAAGTCCCCAGGTTAGATCGATTAAGTTCTAAAATTAAATCATCACCAGATGTCCAAAAAGACCAATTCTTCCAAATATAATAATTCCCGAAAGTATTATTCGCGATTACGCGGAAATAGCCAGAGGGACCATCATCATATATTCTAAATGATAGATTGTCCGTACTATAAAATGAAGTTATAAAAATATCTTGTATCGTTAGGGAAGGTATATTGTTAGATACAATGATTATGACAGTGTTATTATCCCCATATAATCCATTGATATCTCTAAATTCCAAGATATAATTGAATTCTCCAAGATTTGATCGATTAATTGGAACCGACAAAATAGAATTATTCACCCAGACACTCCAATTCATCCAAAGATATATTTCTCCCAAAGAATTATTTACCCAAACTCTATATTCTCCAGATGGCCCATCATCGGTAATAATCCAATCAATCGTTTCCGTTCCATTTAGATATGTAACTATTTGTGGTAAAGGATCTACCCTTGGTTTTGAGTTGATTATGTTGACTATAACTGTATCAGAATCTCCATAGAGGTTGAAGTAATCATAATATTCAATGGTATAATTATATGATCCGGGAACTGACAAATTAAGTGGTATAGATAAAATAGTTCCATTGCACCAAGTAGTCCAATTCTGCCATATATAGAATTCACCATTTGTATTGTTTGAAATTATTCGATATTTTCCATAAGTATTATCATCACTTATAGTCCAATTAATCGATTCTATCCCAACCAAATCAGTATATATGTCTTCAGGATTATTCACAATTGGTTTTTTATTTCTCATATATTGAGCATAGATATCATAATCACCAAATCTATCATCATACCAAGCAAAATAGAAATTACCCCCTCCAATGGTGATGACTTTCGAACCTAATTGATTATCTGAATATTTTATGATTGGTTCACCGTTTTCTTGCCATTGGATATCACCACTTGAATTAACAAATTGTGCATATGTATCTGAACCAGTTGAAACAGAATCTCGATAATCTGACCAAACGATCATTACCCCTCCCACCCCATCAGAGACAATTGATTTATAGGTTTGATCTTTTTGAGCTGTACAGATGGGAAGTCCACCACTATCCCATAAGAGATTTCCAGTAGAATTAATTTTTTGAGCATATAAATCATCATCCTCACTAGAAATTTCTGGATTATCAACATATACGACAATTGCACCTCCAGCACCATCTGAGCATAAATTAGGATAATATTGATTATTATTTACTCCTTGCTCAGCCGCGACAGCAATGCCACCAAAATCACTCCATAATGTATCTCCACTTGAATTAATTCTCTCAGCGTAGAGATCGTAATTATAATTTCCAAATTTCCTCCATGCAAGAATCGCTCCTCCAAAACCATCAGAGATTATGCTACACGAACCAGACTCATCTTCAGTATCAGCTATATGAATTCCATATTCTTCCCAGAGTCTCTGGCCTGTAGAGTTAATTCGTTGAACATATAAAGCTTCGTGGTAATAATCTCTACGGTCTGACCAACCAATGATCGCTCCACCCTCTCCATCAGAACAAACTTTAGGATATAATTGAAAAAAAGAATAATTACATACAACTGTTCCATTAGGATCCCATAAACAATCTCCTACACTATTAACCTTTTGGGCAAACACATCCCGATTATCGATATCACCCATTCGTCTGTACCATGTAATTATTGCTCCTCCTTCTCCATCAGAACAGATAGAAGGACTAAAATCATCCTGATGGAAATTACTAATTACTGTGCCATTGGTGTTCCATAGACGATTTCCTTCTGAATCTATTCTTTGCGCATATATCCCATCATAGTAAGGTCCTTGACCAGTGGGGCGAAGGTCAATCCAAGCCAAAATTACTCCTCCAGATCCATCAGTACAAATAACAGGAGTATTTTTTATCCCCGTAGAATTATGAACTAATATCCCGTTTTCCTCCCAGAGTCTATTGCCAAATTCATCAATTTTCTGAGTGTATATATCGAGATTTCCATCCCTTTGATCTGTCCACACTAAAATAGCTTTTCCATTACCATCATCTATCATCCTCATACCCGTTTGATCTCCTGATTCATTACAAACAATTAATCCATCTGGATTCCACTCAAATTCCGGAGACGAAATTTTTGATTTGGTTGAATTATATCCTCCCTTATTCTTATTTTCAAGAATTAAGACATCCGCAATTATGGAAGGAATAAATGCTGAAAGCAAAATAAGCACTACAAACAAAAAAATAGATCTTTTTTCTTTTACGTTTTCTAACAATAAACTCACCAATGAAACTTGAGTCTAAATTAAGTATTTAGTATCCTTAAACATATATTAATTATTCTATTTCATCGAATATACCCTAGTTCTGAAAATTCAATGATAAAAAATATTCTTTGGAAGAAATAACTTTAACCTTTCATTAAATTACTACAAAACCAGAAATAAACAATAAGATCTTCTATTTTCCTTCTATGCAACTTAATTTTTATCAATAAGAGTTTCATCCTATAAAATATTTAGGATAAATGAATTTGGGTGATACATGATAATCAAATTTTAGATTTTTTTAAAAAAAATCATATCAAAAAACAGTAAGATTTCCATTCATTTCTCTCAAGTTAATTTCTAATAAACTTCGATATATCAAAAACATAAAAGCTAAAATAGAAATATGGTCTATTTAAAAATGTGGAAAAATCAAAAAATATAATTAATACTTTTCTTATATTGTATATTAATTAAATTATCACAAAAAATCGGGAAATGGTATAAAAATGAATTTTTTTCTATGCAGAAATACTTTATTACATCGGAAAAATAGTATATTACATAGACACAAAGAGAAATTGAAATGTGGAACTTCCCGAATTAAAACTCTTTTTGCTCAAAGCAACGATAACGAGTTGAGTTTTAATAAAATTTGTATTTATTTTACCTTCGGAATGCTTACTCAGAAATCCGAAATCTTAACTGAAAGTATTATAAAATAAGAGGAGAATGATATAAATGCCAGATTACGATTATACCTTTAAATTATTATTACTTGGAGATGCGAGTGTAGGTAAAACCTCATTTACTAAGAGATACTGTTATAATATCTTCAATCCGTCAGAGAGGTTGACTATCGGCGTCGATTTCCACGTAAAAACAATTGAAATAGAGTATAAGGGAGAACCGAAAAAGATTAAACTTCAGATATGGGATATTGGAGGGGAAGAACGATTTCGCTTTCTGCTTCCAACCTATTGTCTAGGGGCTAATGCTGCATTTTTACTCTATGATATAACACGTCCTTCCACGCTAGAAAATATACCCGAATGGACGACCATCGTGCGGCAAAAAGGAGGTGCCATACCAATCATGCTTGTCGGTGCAAAGATCGATCTCGCTCCCGAGCAGAGGAAAATTGAGCGTGAAAACGGTATTCAAATAGCAGAACGTAATAAATTGGCTGGGTTCGTGGAGATCTCCTCGAAAACGGATGTAAATGTTGATGAGGCGTTTGAACTTTTAGCAGAGTTAACATTAGAGAAAATGGAAAGTAAAACTTAGGTGGTTTAATGGGAGAAGAGAAATATTTAGCCTTAAACCAGTTATTTGATTCTATAGGGATTATAGAGAAAGGAATAGAAAAGATATACCACTATTTATTATTGAATAAACGCATCGACAATCTTAAACAAGTGTGTAATGATTTCAATTTGACACTAAAGCGTGGATATAAAATCAGTTCTGTTCTTTCTGATCTCGAATTAGTCCAAACCTATGATCGCCCGATGAAAATTATTCTCCAAACTCCTGTTATTCCAGTATGGCAGAAAATTATAAATGAACGCATAGAAGAGCTGAAACGAGCGTTTGATGAGAAAGTAGCAAATTGCGAGAAGTCATTGACTGATTTTATTAAACTCTATGATTTAAAAGAAGAACAAGTAGAACAGGAACCAGTCGAGTTCATTAACTACACATTAGACAATGTAGAGGATTTATATTATCCATTTTCAGCAAAGAAAGAATGTGAAATCGCCATCGGAATACGATATGAGAATATCTTAGTAAGCACAATAAAAGATGAACCCTTAGATGTAATTCAAAAAGAATATAAAGATAATATTATTGAAGGAATCGTAAATATCGCTGATAATCTCAGAAAAATAGATATTAAAGTGGTGTTCAATCACGATATTATTGATATGGTATTAAATAGCAGAGAATTCCGTATTTTAACAAATATTTTGGAACAGCTCAATTTAGGTTTTAAAGAATTTGATATCCAAATTACCGAAGAAAATTTTAGTAATTTTAGTCTTGTGGATGATGAGTTGATTCAACCGAGTTTTGATCCTTCAAATAAACTAATGGGGGCGTATATTTCTCGAAATAAAAATATCTACCAAATTTTTGAGGAGAAATTTAATGATTTGTTTAAGAAAGGCATCCCCCTTGATAAATTTCTCAAAAATAATGAGACTTTAAGCCGAAAATCTCTCACAGAGTTACAGAAATTTGTTCTCTGTTTGTTATAAAGATAAGAAAAAAATAAAATAAACTTTTAGAGCTCTTTAAATTACTTATTTAAAGATATATTTTACGGTTTTTGAGCTGATGCTCATGTTTTAACAATTCTTTCGTTCTTCTCTTTTTTGCTTAGCGATTAATGCTCTTCTAAACTTTTTAAGCATTTCCCTTGGTGTCACTGGATCCTCAGAACGTTCAAACCGAGTAGGAGATTTTTTAATTCCAAACAGATATTTTGAGATTTTCTTGAGATCTTTAATGGGATAGCGTCCCATCATAGCAATCGTCTCCATTTGAGGGCTTCCTCCTCCGTGTAATCCTGCGACTTGTAATAATCCAGCGATATCAGAGCATCCTAGACATTCTAGCCCTTTAAAACATCTTAAAACATCCTCCGGTTTTACTCGTGGATTACGTTCCATATATTTCATTGCAAGATCACCAACCTCATCATTATAGAAGGTATCAATATATGGTAATGTCGCCATTAAACCCCCTGCTAAATCCGCAAGGATCTTATATTCCTCGTAAATATTTTCCCCGGCTAAACGTCGTCCCGCATTGGTGAGGATCTCATCAGGAACTTGGGTACCTGAAGGCGCTTTTTCGGAATGACGCGCGCTTGATTCTCCGGCAGCAAACACCAGTTCTGCGGTACCGATTAAATGGGATATTTTATCACGTGCATGTGAGGTTTGTTCAATCCCATTATATTCTGCTACTAACGATGCAGAACTTGCTAAAATCTCTGAAATCGCGGGTTTGCATCCCGTATATGAATGTCTGTGGTAATGGGCAAACATAAGCGCTAAAAATCCCGCATAGGCAGTTTGATTTGGGTCTGCATTTCCGTTTAAAAATACCCGCTCTTTGGGAATAAACACGTCATCAAAAATGATAAAAGTTTCAACATCCCCCATTTTTAAAGTAGGAGTTGTAAAATCCTCCATTTTTTCGGGAGTATGGAACCATGCGGGTCGAGCTAATAACTTAACACCCTCCCAATCGCCCGGAATTGCGAATGCTACCGCATAATCATTATCATCGGGCATCATCATCCTGCATGGCACCGCAATAATTTCATCCACATAGGGGGTGTTCGTAATACATTGTTTCGCGCCTCTAACTATGATCCCATCATCTCTCGTCTCGATCACCCTCAGATACGCATCGGGATTCTCTTGCTCGGACGGTCGTTTTGAGCGATCACCCTTCGCATCTGTTGACGCACATGATGCTGCTAAATCATTTTCTTGAAAAAACTTCATATATTCTATGAAATTATCATAATAAGTGGTGCCAAGCGCTTCATCACATTCATAAGTGATAACTGATAACGCGTTAAGCGCATCTATGCCCATACATCGCTGGATGCATCCTCCGCATTGGTGACACAGTACTTTTGTCATCCGTTGTTTTTTGTAAAGATCCTCTTCATTCTGATGGATATGAGTGAATCGATTGATCTTCTTTCCCGTAATATGAGAGGTTGCCGTTAACAGATCTTCATATTTTTTGTCTTGAGCTAAATCATAGGTCAATTTTACAATATTAATACCGCCTTGTATTCGATGGTCATCTCTACCCACCTTTTCATCACCAATAAAAATATTGGGTTTCATTTGATACAAAGCTTGTTTGTATTCTTCAGATGTCCTCATACTTTTTTCATCTATTTTCAAATTAACTATTCTTAGGTATATGTAATTATTTTACCCATTAATATTAAATTCTTATTTTGTGAAATCACGACTTTTATTAGAATCCAATATTGATGATATATGTATTACTCTTTGAGATAAATCTTTATAACTCTATCTTTGCGATTTTGTGTAAAGAAGATTTTTAATAGATTAATTCAAAAAAACCGAATTTCATACAAGCTAACGGATTTAGCTTAAGCATTTTAATAAAAAAATTAAAAAAAAGAGTAGAAATTGAAAATTCATATATTTTTATTTGTATCGTTCTGTAGTAAAAACTAACCAGAAGAATCCAACCACACCGATTATGAGGGCAACAATAGTAATATAATTAACCCATACTAACCACCAAGAACCGCCAGCGCCGATTATACCAATCAAATCAGCAACTGAATTGACGGAGATAATGGCTAATACTACGAGTCCAATTCCCAGTGCCCATTCTTCTTCTCGGAACATACCAATGCCAGCAATAATCGAGAATACGCCTAATGTGATTGTGATTAATCCTTGACTTCCAAGAATTGCTTGCAGTTGACTACTTGCTGCTCCTCCCGTTATCTCTGGTGGTAATGCTAGCGGAAAACCCGCCCAAGTTAAAAAGTCGACAATAGCTAAAAATACATAGAATCCACCTAACAGGATTAAAATTATGTTTAGCAATTCATTTGAGTCTTTTACTTCTTCTTCACTCATTTTTTTGACACCTTTTTTTTATTGAATTGTCAAGTTAAAGAATGTTTTACCGCCTATTTAAAGTTTATTTGTTAAGAGAAATATTACACTATTTTCTCTATAGTTTTTTCTTAATATTTCGACAAATTTACGCATCTCTTTAGAACTCAAAGCGGAATCTATTCTCATAACCATATGAATTTTATCAAAATGCTGGTCGAGATAATATATCTTTCCCACGAGATTTTCCAATAGACATCTAAGATAAATGAATCTCTTCCTTCCATCTTATAATTTATTGTGAATTTGAAAGCGAATATTAGGTTTGATAAAGCATATTCAATGTATTAAAGTAATTATCATTTTAAGTTAAAAGGTGGACTTTTTGATTTCCTACCAGTTATCTTTAGGAAGATCCTCAATAACCAGATTCATGCTCATATATGTAAATAAGGATTTACACAGCATATGCTTTGTTGTGCTATTTCCATTTCGATTTTCAAATATTTCATTATTGTTTCAAATAGAAAAATCATGTATAGTTTTAGTAAAATATTTATAATCTCGTCGTTATAACCAAATATAGGAGAATAATATGGCGCGTCCTGATGATTGGATAAGACA
>WJIN01000483.1 GCA_014730295.1 Promethearchaeota archaeon
AAATCCGTATACCCATCCTGACGGCGTTCGATGGGCGGTACTCGTATCGATTATCCGGTCGGAACCGTCGAGTTTCCGGACTATCTCCCGACTCGCTTCATCAGGCAGACAGAGTATCGCCAGATCGGAGCGGTGAATATATTCAAGGCGCGCATCGATATCCTTTCGCTTTTCATCCGGGATGGCGAGACACTCAACCCCCGGATGATGCCTGAGCCGCTCGGCAATGGTAAGACCGGTAGTCCCCGCCTGTCCGTCAATAAAAACCCTGATTTTATCCATATTTCCCTGAAAAAGTCATTGTACTGTGCGCACTCCGTCTATGTCAAGAAAACATTTTTCCCCGCTACGCGCTCCCGAGTAGCGGGGAAAATTTTTTTTATTTGCATTTTTAAAGAACAAAGAATATAATACCCGTTCGAATTACTTGAATTCGCTAAAGAAAGGAGTCTACGATGAATAGAATGATCCAGGCGGCAAAAGAATATCAGGTAGCTGATATCAACCTCGCAGACTTTGGAGACAAGGAGATCGAGATCGCGGAAAAGGAAATGCCGGGCCTTATGGCGATCCGCGACAAATACGGGAAAGACAAGCCCCTCAAAGGCACACGGATCACCGGCAGCCTTCACATGACGATCCAGACCGCGGTTCTTATCAGGACGCTCGTCCATCTCGGGGCAGAGGTCAGATGGGCATCGTGCAATATCTTTTCGACCCAGGACCATGCCGCCGCGGCCATTGCCCGCTCAGGCGTACCGGTCTTTGCCTGGAAGGGCGAGACCCTTGAGGAATACTGGGAATGTACCAGACGGGCGCTCGATTTCGGGGACGGTACGGGCCCGACGCTCATCGTGGACGACGGGGGGGACGCGACCCTTGTCCTGCACAAGGGTGTGGAAATCGAAAAAGACCCGTCGCTCCTCGACAGGGATTACAGCGACCAGGGAGAGGATTTCAGAGAACTCATGAAAATGCTCAAGCGCGTCCATACGGAAAACCCGAAACACTGGGGTACGGTAGCCAAGGACGTCAAAGGGGTATCTGAGGAGACAACGACCGGGGTACACCGTCTGTATCAAATGCTCGAAAAAAAGACCCTCCTCTTTCCCGCCGTCAACGTCAACGATTCCGTCACCAAATCGAAATTCGACAACCTCTACGGGTGCCGGGAAAGCCTCGCTGACGGGATCAAACGGGCAACCGATGTCATGATCGCGGGCAAGGTCGCGGTCGTCTGCGGATACGGGGATGTGGGCAAGGGTTCGGCCCAGTCCATGCGCGGGTTCGGGGCCCGGGTCATTGTGACCGAGATAGACCCCATCTGCGCGCTCCAGGCATCGATGGCGGGTTTTGAGGTACAGACGATCGAGGACACGCTCGGTATCGGGGATATCTACGTTACCGCCTCCGGCAACCTCGGCGTTATCCGGGTCGAACACATGGCAAAAATGAAAGACCAGGCCATCGTCTGCAACATCGGCCACTTTGACAACGAGATCCAGGTTGAAAAACTGGAACAGTTCCCGGGCATCAAAAAGCTCAATATCAAACCACAGGTGGACAAGTACATATTCCCGGACGGACACGAGGTGTTTCTCCTCGCGGAGGGACGACTGGTCAATCTCGGGTGCGCGACCGGCCATCCGAGTTTTGTGATGTCAAACTCCTTTACCAACCAAGTACTCGCCCAGATAGACCTGTGGAAAAAGGATTACCCGATCGGGGTCTACTGCCTCCCCAAAAAACTCGATGAAGAAGTGGCGCGTCTGCACCTCGACAAGATCGGGGCGCGGCTTACCGTACTGACGCAGGAACAGGCCGAGTACATCGGAGTACCCAAGGAAGGTCCCTTTAAACCCGATCACTACCGGTACTGAACGATCGGCCTATCCCTGCCGCACATGCCATCAGAAGAACACATCGCCTACTTCGAAAAAAAATACAGCCCCGGATTTTTTTACGGGGGCAGACACCGAAAGGACCTCCGCCACCTCTTTGAACACTACTCCTTCCCCGTACCGGATGATGAGAGGATCAACATCCTCGATATCGGATTCGGGAGTACCGACGAACTCCTGCTCATCCATGAGTACTTTCCGCGTTCGATCATCGTCGGACTCGATGTGTACAAAAAAAAGATGAAGTCACTCGCCCAGGCGATCAAGGAATGGAATACTATCTCAGTGCTCTCCGGTGACCTCAACAGCCTCGATTTTAACGAACATTACTTTGATCTCATCTGCGCGTTCAATTCGCTCTGTTTCAGCGAACATCTCGGGGAGACGCTCGGCGAGCTCGAACGGCTGCTCAAAAAGAGACGGACGCTCGTCTTCAGCTTTGACATCTATGACGGACATGACTCCCCCAACCGGCAGCAGTACGACAAAAACGGCATCCGCTACCTCATCCCGGCGGAATCATCGATAGCGGAGGAACTCAACCGCCTCCCGTTTAAAGAAGTGGACTCATACCGCTCGCCCGTACACGGGGAGCTCACCTTTGTTTGCCATAAAAAATAATTGACTCCGGCGCTGCCGGAGTCAATTATGGTGACCTCGAAAAATGTGTTCTCATGTCATTTCGACGAGCGGTGTGGTGAGCGCAATGTCGAACCACAAAGCGAGGAGAAATCTTACATTTTTCCCTAAAGAATGTAAGATTTCTCGCTTCGCTCGAAATGACAATGTATATTTTTCGAGGTCACCTTATTTTTTATCTGTGAAAACTGGATAAAATGTTGAGCTTTTTCCGATATTTTGCGACCGTGCGCCGGGCCACCTTGATGCCCCGCTTTGCGAGTACCTCGACTATCTTTTGATCGCTGAGTTTTTGCGAGTCTTCGTAGCTGTCGATGATCTCCATGATCATATCCTTGACGGTATTTGAGGAGACATCCCCCTCCCGCGCCCGGAGCGAACTCGAAAAAAATATCCGCAAACTGAAGACCCCCCACTCGGTCTGGACATACTTTGCGTTTATGATCCTGGAGAGCGTCCCGGAATTTACCTCTATCTCCTCCGAGAGTTTTTTGAGCGTATACGGGACCAGATGCCCGGGCCCCTTGTCGAAAAAATCGTACTGCACCTCAAGGAGCCGCTTCATGACCTTCTCGAGATTGGTCTGACGGTAACGGATACTCGTCAGGAGACTCACCGCACGCTCCTCCTTTTCGATCAGGTAGCGTTTGAGTTCCGGATTGTTCTTGACCGAAAGAAACTTTTTATACTCGTCGTTAAAGGAAATATCCGGGATAATATCGTCGTTGATAACAAGCTGCAACGATCCATCGACTCTCTTTATCGCAACGTCCGCTATCACGTAACTGTTTTCAACCGAGCTGTACGCTCTGGCCGGTTTTGGCTCGAGGAGGGA
>WJIN01000128.1 GCA_014730295.1 Promethearchaeota archaeon
CCTATTTGCAGAATATAGCTGGATGATAGGGATACCCGGGGAAGAATGGCGGGATGTAAGAAAAACAATCGCAGTTATTAAAAAAATCCAAAAAATAAATTCTAATTGTGAATTTTCGATAAAAATTATGTATCCCTATCCAAAAACGCCGATTTATTCACAAGCTATTGACCAAGGCTATACTCCTCCATCAAGTTTGATTGAATGGGGTAAGATAAGAAGAGAAGTCGCTCCTGATTATTTAAATAATAGAAAATTATTAGAAATGATTTCAATTACGAGTGCTGTTGTTGGAAAAAAGCTTTTTGAGGAAAATAATATTCCC
Source organism: Promethearchaeota archaeon (assembly GCA_014730295.1). The sequence continues at coordinate 326 of WJIN01000128.1, forward strand.
ATATTGAAATTAGTTCGCTTTTTGGCAAATCTGCGTTGGAAAACGGAAGTTTTCAATGTAGGAATTGAAAATGCTTTTTTTAAAATATTTAGAAAAATAATTGAAAATGTGATTAGCGATAAAGGATCTGATGAGTATGATCCGTTTAAACATAGAATCGTGTCAAAAAAATAAAATCAATCTGAAATATTTAGTTTTAGATTCTAATAGGTTCGTTAAAATTTTAAGTATACAATTTTAATTAAGTCATATATATAGAAAAAATACGATGAATCCTAATGAGTAGTGAAAAATACAAAAAAGAATTACTCTGCCCTGAATGTGGGTCAATCGGAGCAATTTATGTACTTAAAGTTATTAAAGATAAAACTATTTTGAAACAACGTTGTCCTGATCATGGATCTCGCAAGTATAAGCTTCCTTTGAATGTACTAAAGGATTTATATCCAGAGATTATTGATGCTATTTATCGATGCTATTATTGTGGTGATAAAATTAATCCAAATCATATTAAACAATCAGATCCGTGGACCTTAGTAAAAGGAGACTGCGAAATCCATGGAAAAAAACTTCCTTATCAAAAAATCTGGGCTTCTGTTTATTCTGACCTAAAGGATATTGAAATTCATCCTAAAGATGAAGAGGAAAATCATAAAGAATCATTGGAAATGGTGAATTGTCCAAATTGCGGTACTGAATTTAAAAAAAAACCAGATCAAGATTATTGTGAATTTTGTTTGAAGAAAGTTAAATAAATTTAATAATTAACATAAAAAATCTCCTATTTAAATCTAAACTCGTCATTTAATTTCACCTAATATTTTAATTATTAGTTATGTTAAATTTCGCAATTATTCTTTATATATTATTCGTAATTTTAGAGTGATTACAGAAAAACCTAATTTTAAGAATAATTATTTTAATTAAAAATGTACTTACTTTTGATATCAAGAAAAATATTTATGTAATTTTTTTGATAATCTATTCTGTTTAATAGTTAATTAATTCTATAAACAAAACTCTTAATTAAAAAAGTCGCTATATTTATATGCTAAAGATAAATTGATTTATTTATAAATTCAAATAGAGGTGGTTTTAATGGCAAGATTAATACACTTTGAATTAAATGTAGAGAACATCGAAAAAACCATTAAATTCTATGAAGGAGTCTTTGGATGGAAATTTGAAAAATGGGATGGTCCTCTGGATTACTGGCTTATCAATACCGGTGAGGAGAGTGAAAAGGGAATTGACGGTGGACTGGGACTTCTAGAGGAAGGTTTTCCGTCTGTAGTAAACACTATTGAAGTAGGAAACATAGAGTTAGTCATAAAAACTATCAAAAATAATGGTGGAGAAATCATTAGACCGAAGCATGCTGTACCCGGCGTAGGATGGATCGCGTATTTCAAAGATCCGGAAGGGATTGTATCGGGGATAATGCAAGAAGATCCTAATGCAAAATAGAATATAAATGGTAAATATTATCAAATTTTTTATTTTTATATTTTTTTCCTTCTATTAGATGCATCCTTTGGGTTTTTAATTTTCTCAGATTGGTCTTTTAAACTTAAAATATTCAAGAAATCTTATCTAATTATTTTCGTTTGGTTTTTTAAAAATTCCTCATCAGTCGTCACTTCTATTACAATCTCAACCTCAATCAACTTAATATTATTATTATAAGAGATAATCCATGATTTTATTCCTAGAATAGAAATATTTTGCAGAAATTCTAATATGTATATTTAAATTTTTTTAAATCCCTAAAAAAAATAGTTTTTCAAACGATTTTTCTGAATCTTAATCTATTTAATATCCTAAGAATTTATTATTTCAATGAAAGTTGCATTCACTTTTGATATAGAGAGAGATAATCCTAATTTTTTAGATACTTATAAAGGTTTAACTGAAGGTTTACCAAAGATATTAAAACTATTAGATCACTTTAAGATAAAAGGAACTTTTTTCTGTACGGGACATATTGCTAAATATAGGTCTAATATTATCAGATTAATTGAAAATAGTGGACACGAAATTGCATGTCATGGATTAGATCACGAAAGATTATCAATATTGAGTTATCAAGAGTGTAAAAATATTATCTCAAGAAATAAGGAAATATTACAGAATATCTGTGGGAGTAGGATTTATGGATTTAGAGCTCCTTTCTTAGATCCAC
>WJIN01000129.1 GCA_014730295.1 Promethearchaeota archaeon
CGATTTAAGGGAGATAGTTATCAGAGGAACGAATGGCTATACCATCATCGTCGTAGGTTCTGCAGAGAAAAATTTCATGCTCTTTACTAATTGTAAGAAAGGCTATAAGCTCGGGTACTACTTCCATAAAATTCGAAAAGCATTTCGTACTATGGAACCTCTTTTGGAGAAAATCAAAGCTTGAATTCTGATATTAAGAAAGAAAAAAAATTAATTTATTGTATTTCAAAGCGGATCTGATCGCCATCCTGAAGATAATATTTATTCGCTGCAACTGAAATATATTCTTCATTAACATAATATAGCCAATTACCTTCAATTCCATCAATCGATTCAATTAGATAACCTTGTGCTCCATAATCAGTGAATTGAACATCAGCCCATGTGTTGACAGCATCGAACGCGGATGTTTTATAATTTGTTAATCTAAAATTTTCTTGATTATATAATGTTCCATTTCCATAATCAATCGTCAGGGATATGTTCTGGACAGTCTCGCTTTTCTCATTTTCTGGATGTGGTGAATATGTAAAACCGAAATAGATTAACGATGTAAAGCTAGCCAAACCTAGTATTGCAATTATGATATATTTATTGTATTCTTTTACGTTAGACTGGAATTGGGATATTACCAAGATCCCTATTATGGAAATAATGGATAATGATCCAATCAAAATATAAGGAACATATTGGTCAAGATTAAACCTACTTGGTGTAACAGATTCTGTTAATGTCCATGGGTCATAATCATCAATTGTCATTTCAAGTTTGTAATTACTACCTATACACCTTGTCCATAATAACAATCCCGTTCTTTTTTCATATATTAAGTTATTTTTTTGTCCGTCTTCATTTTCTTCAAAGATGATCTTTAAGGTGAGATCGGTCTCTTGTAGTTTAACAACTCCTGAAATAAAGCCCGTAGCTTCTTGAAGAGCTAATTTTTTAATATTTGTCAGATTTTGTATTGAAGGAACTAAAAATCCCGATTGAAAATTATTGTAACCTAACGCAAGAGCCACGGCAACCTCTTTGTTTGAGACATTTACTTGACTAAAATTAAGAGAAAGACCGAAATCTGTCTTATTATAAATCATTACATTCATATACGCCATATTCGTATCCGGAAACACATCTCCCCAATCAGATGAAGGGCGATTATAATATCCCGTAAAATTTATTTCAATCAGTCCGCCTTCATTTGTTTGGAAATATCCCTCATCAGTATAAACATACCACCATGCTGGTATATCTCCAAATTCAGACACATTATAATGATATAATTGAGTCAAATCTAAAGAAAAATTTAATAGATTAATTTCCAAGTTATAACTTCCCGAATGTGTATTTGCATAGACTAAAAGACCTGTAGATTTATCATATATGAGCTCTGATGAATCTTCAATATGGAAATAAAGGAAGTTGTAGCTTTCTTCAACAATGTAATTAAAATTATTATTTTGAGAGGATTGATTTGCCAAATCTTTTATATATGAAATATTTTTGGGAATTACAAATCCTGGATTAAAGGGCCAATAACCCAAGATTAAATTACTTGAAGCTTCAGCATTAGAACAATTATTTCTAGTGTAGTTTAAATTTCCTTTTGATTTGTAAATTTTAATATCCATATAAGGCATGTTTTCGTCTGGAAAATCGTCTCCCCAATCATTTTCATGTCTTTGATAAAACCCAGTAATATTAATCTTTATTTGACCCGACTCACTAGTTTCCCACGATTCGGATGATTGCGTATCATAATTATACCAGCTAGAAGGAGTACCAAAAGCAGACACATTATATATAAATACATTATTCTGTTCAATTTGATCAGAATATTCGGGAATATAAGATTCAGCTTTTACTGAAACACTCGAGAGCATTAAATGAAAACATATAAATGATAAAAAAATCCCAATTAATAGTTTTTTGCTAGTCATTTCTAATTATAGGATAGATTTCCTAAGTTTCAATAGGATAAGTTTCCTAATTCATATTCTAATTTAAATTTAACTTTTTTAATTGAGCGCTTTAGGAGAAGAAATATTACGAAAATGAGGATAATAAATTTATAAGTTGAACAAATCTTCGAATATAAAAAAACACTCTTTTGTGCATTAAATCATACCCTTGCAAGGCTGTCCTCTTATGACTAAAATTTTTTCATAAGACTCATCCATTTGAAATTGCTAAAAATGATTTCATATCTTTAGATAAAAACAATATTCTGGATTAATCCATTGATGAGTCCGATACAGCCTCATCCTCCCGTCTCACCGCTTCCCGGCGGATTTACTGCGACTATTATAATTATTGAGATGACAGTCGCTAAAAAGGCCAAGCTGATGATTATGTAGAATATTGTTTTTTTATTGATTGAGTGCGTTCTTTTCGACTCTGAAATGTAAAATCACCATAAGCGAATTGTTCTTTAGATAAACAATAGGTGCTTAAGAATCTTATATTTTTAGAAGGTAAAGAATAAGTTTAATATTGGTGATGTTTTATATATATTTAAATAAGAATAGGTTAACTTATCCTATATCGATAATATGATTGCCCAAAATAAAGATGAAAATAATGAGAAAAAGGGATATAGCGAACTACGATCACAAATACGAACCCTAGACCATAAAAAAGATACTATAGAACTAGATTTCCAAGAACAAGAAAATCATATCCGCTCTGTGTGGTTGGAAAAAAAATCATTTCGAATCGCATTAATGAGTATGTTCACAGCACTTAGTGTAGTATTAGCCTATACTTTAGCATCAATTCCAAATATTGAACTTTTCACTCTTTCCATTTTCTTAGGTGGATTTATAATGGGAAAAAAGGAAGGGCTTTTCATAGGATTATTAAGTGCTCTCATTTTTGTATTCTTCAATCCTTGGGGAGTCTCACCTCTTCCTCTAATGGTCTATCAAATAACCCATTATGCACTTGTAGGGCTGGCGGGAGCTTTAACACACGATTTTCTGAAAAATAAATCTTATTTTAAACCAGAAAAAGATTTATATACACTCTCAATCATGAGTTTGTTAGGATTTTCCGGCGCAATTATCACAGTCTCATATGACCTGCTTACATCATTCATCGATACACTCTATATTTATGGAACATTAGATGCTTTTCCCATCTATTTTCTAACGGGGATCGTGTTTACAACGATCCATGAAATTGGCAATACACTTGGTTTTATATTTATCCTGCCAGGATTGATTCAGCTTGTATATAAAATACTTTACTAACTTTTCTACACTCTATAGTTCTAATATTAGAATATTAATTAGATTCCCAAAATGATCTTATTATCTTAAGCTAATGGAAGTTATTAAAAATAATATTGAAAAATAGAAATAAATCATTGATGATCTTCGGGAAAGAGAAAATTTACTTGTCCACCTGCCTGTTCGATCTTCTCGATTGCTCCTTTTGAAGCGTTTTTAACTGTAATGTTCACCTTTTTATTGATCTCTCCCTTACCAAGTACCTTTTGGATATTCATCTCATCCAAATTAATCGTATATGTATTTCCAGACTTGGTGGCTTTTTCTTGTTGGACTAATTTTTCGAGAGTTAAATCCAGATCCTTCACATTTATCGTATTTACCTTTGACAATCGGACCATATCTTGGGGGCGCTTAAATCCGTGCTTTCCCACCTTCCAATCGGGATCAGGAAATCCAAGTTCTTTTTGTTTGAGATAATAACTTTTCTTGCTTTTTTTCCATTGGGTAGTTTTACCCCTTCCAGCACGTTGTCCAGTTTTTCGATGCTGACCAACGCGACCATATCCAAAAGTACGTTTCCCTCTTTGCTTTTTCGTCTTCTTTTTATGCTTTCTTGTCATTAACTCTCCCTCTCTAAATCATTTTATGAATAAGTTGATTGATATATTCTCCCACATATCCTAAGGTCCCGCCCTCATTAAAGGCTTTTTTAATTGAACCACGATGCCCTTTGATCGGTGGGTGCAACCTAAACACTGGCTTAACTTTATATAAATATTCTGAATTATACTTAATCTTGCCTTGATGTAAATCCTTTGCGAATTCCTTTATCGTTTTATAGTCCGTAAGGAATTGAATATGTTCATCGTTGAGTGGTTTGTCCCCTTCTAATCTGCCTCGCACTCGTAATAGTCGCACTAAGGTTTTTTCATCAATTTCACCAAATGCGACAAAGTCTTTAACTTTTTTCAGCATTCCTAACATACTTTTGGTGCCCCATATTAAAACGCCGTGATTCACTTTATGCAATCGAAGCATCTTCAGCGTATCTTCTGTCTTCGTGCTCATTCCAGGGCTTCCTCTTATCCGGACTGCAAAGTATAGTTTCGGTTCAATCTCAACTTGTTTTAATTTTAATTTTTTTTTGCTCATTTTTGCCATAACCATATCCACCACTCATTTAAATATTAAAGGCATATTTATGTGCGTTTTTTAAGGCATTAATCGTTGCCTTGACCAGATTCTCACTGGTTCTCGTATCTCCAAAAGTTTTACTCCAAATATCTTCGATCCCCGCTAAACGTAATACTTGTTTAACAGTATCTGCGCAAGCAAGACCTACCCCTTGGGGTGCCGGAATTAACCGTATCTTGACAGATCCAGTTTTTCCCTCGATTCTAAATGGTATGGTGTGCGTACCTCCGCAACCACATTCTCTACTTCCACATCCTCGTAATACGGGAAAAACATTTAGTTTCGCTTTCCCGATTGCCTTTCGGATCGCTGGTCCAACTTCTTTACTCTTTGCAGAAGCCACACCTAAAAATCCTTCGGCACCAACAATCACGACAGCTTTAAATCGGGATTTTTGACCGCTTTGGGTCATTTGCTGAACCATCCGAATAGTGATCACGTCTTCTTGCAATTGTGGAAGTAATTCATCTATTATTTCTTGTTCTTTAACGACGAGATTCTGTTGGAAGATCTTATCTAATGTAATTAATCCTTGTTGCACGAGTTCTCCTAATTTAGTTCTTGGAACCCATGGCTCCTCGTCATCTCTTCTTCTCGGCACACTTATTCACCTTAAACATTGCTCTCGATTTTATTTCGAGTATTTTCTACTACTTTAGTAAATTTTTCTGGTTTTATCTTAGATTGTAAATATCCAGAAAAGACTTGTTCGTACGCTTCTGGATCTTCTTTTTTTAATAATTGAGCGTAATCTTCAATATGGGAGCCATCAATTCGTTCCTCTAAACTCCCTGTGAAAAATTCGTCGCGATGGGGAATCTCAATCTCCGCATCAAGGATCCCCTTAAATGCGGCAAGAACTCGATTTCGATGATAAAATAATCCTAAATCGAGAATCGCCTCTTCGATTCCTTCCTTTTTTGCTCGCAATCCAGCTAGATATCCTGTTAAATATGCTGCTGGTATGTTTCCCGTATTTGCGTCCCAATCAAAATTTTTGGGTAATTCTTTAGAATGAGCAGAGGCTAATATTTCATCTCCACCGCGTTTCGATTTTATGATCTGAACTGTGATGTGATTTTCAGAGGCGCGAATAATCGCACGTAATTTTCGAGATTTGATTAATCTTAAGCGCCTATGATAGTTAGTTTTTCCCTCAGCTCTCCTTCTTAATGGTCTTCGATATCGTGGTCCTTTTGCCATTAGCGTCCTCTCCTTATTAAATCATTTTCTTTTATATATCGATTCAAATGCGCGACAGAATCAAACATCCCACCCTTCGCATTTTTATAGAGTTTGCGATATGTAGATTTTGTTATTAATTTTCGATCTCGTAATTTCTTGAGTTCCCGTCTTATAGGCCTGATTTTTTTAATCCATGCCTGTTTTTTGGGGGTACGTGCTCCTTTTTTACCTTTTCGCTTACCTAAGCCTCGAGCTCTGCCCTTCTTCTTCCTTTCTTGTCTTACTTTTTTCCGGTAATTCGAAATACCTTTTTCGTATTTCTTTTTAATTACACCCTCATTAATTAAATTACGAATATCCTCACGGGTAATCGCCATCTTAATCTCGTCAATTAAATAGGGATCAAGATAAACACGATTCTCTCCGCAGCCCAAAATTTCTGCGGCCATTCGCTTTTGAGCATCAAGATTCATAGTTATTCACTTTGTTTCTATTTTAAATTTGTATTGCTATTAATAATCAAAATCTTCTAATTCTTCTAATTCGTCCTCATCCAATAATTCTTCATCTGCTAATTCAGGCACGCTGGTTTCTAACATTTTCTCAAGCTCCTCTAATTCTCTCTGAGAAATACCCAGATTCAAGATCTTAAATCCTCTCTTTTGGGCATAATCAATCAAAGGAATGCGTTTCCGAGCACCTAATCTGCTGGAAATTTTTAAGGCATGTTTCTTGGGATTTAAGCCCTCTAAATCATCCTTAGTAATTACTCGAACTTCCTCATATCCAGATGGATGCAATCCACGAATTTTTTTTGGTGTTCGATAGCCAACATTCGGAGACTTTACCCCAGATTTCGTTTTCTGACGTGTTTGGGAATCAATCCCTCTCGCTTTTCTCCATGAGCCTTTCACTCGTTTATAACGCCATGATTCGACTCGTTTAAAATCAGGACGCTTTTTCTTCATCTTTTTCCGTAGTTCTATGAGACTTTCTTTTTTGCGTGTCATTTCTAGTCAACCTAATTAGCATACATAATATTAATTATTTGATTTGCCATAAAATTTCGTCCCCGTGTAAAATCTTATATAAATATACCCCATCTTGAAACACACGAGGATCTTTCTTCTTTATACGACAGATTTTCTTCAGATCTGCCGCTGTTTGTCCCAATATTTCTTTATCAGGACCAGATAAAAATACATCATCATCTTTTACATCCACACTTACTTTCGAGGGATTATATTTAATCACTCTCGGTGCGCGCTCTCCAAGAAAATTTACCACATGCAACTCCTTCTTATTCGGTTTCGCTTCCACATTAAAGGGGAAGTGGCTGTAGCATACTTTGGACACATACGAATAATTAGTTCGCACACCTTCAATTAAATTCTTCACAATATTAATAATAGTATTTGCCAGTGCGACAGTCGAACCGCGCGGGAAATTGGCAGTAAAGACTAGTTTATTATCCTCTTTTGCCACATGTATTCCCCGAATATGTGAGAAATCTTTGGTAATCGGTCCTCCGTTTGGGCCTTTTACTCTAATATGATGATCTCCCGTTAAGTCTACCTCGACATCTTCGGGAATCTCGAGTTCTTCTCGAAAAAATGCTTGTTTTACCATTTTCTTCACCTATAGTTGTTAATATACATACGCGAGCGTGATGCCTCCGATTCCTTTCTCATCGGCTTCACTCATCGTCATGATGCCTTCATTAGTCGTAAGGATGATAATGCCGAGTCCAGGAGCCGGCAAAAGACGCCGCTCTAGTTCCTCATATTGTTCAAATTTATAATTTAATCGTAACAATGCTTCACATTGGTTTATCCTTCCTAATAATGCGACCTTGAATTTTCCTTGGCGTCCATCATCATAGCGCTCAAATTCGCCAATGTAGGCGTGTTGTTGAAAGATTCGAAGCACACGTTGAATCAACTTAGACGCAGGGCTCACAATTACTTCTTTTTGACGTGCTCTTTCTGCGTTTTTAATCACATTAAGGGCGTCTGCGAGTGTATTTACCATAATTATAACTTCTTCGTTTCGTTAATTTTTATAATAGATTTGTAAATGTGTATGTAAATGGTAGTAGTTAAAGATTTAATTTTAATTTTATTATAATAGATTCCTTTAGAACAGCCAGAAACCAAAAACTTTATAAGGAAAAATAAAATTACTCCAGATGCCGAGAAACGAGAAAAACAATAATAGTGTCGACCGAAAATTCACTCAGATGATTAGATCTTTTTTTGGAATTGTATTTAGGTAAAAAAATGTGATACAACTTTTCAATTAGAGAGAGTGCTATAGGAGCTGAAAAAATCTTAATAACACGAAAAAATCAAACAGAACGAGTATTTTTATTTTTGAAAACGGGTATAAAGAAACCAAATTTGATGGAAAATAAGTAATTCTAAAAGCTTGAAACCCAAATGAATTTGATTTTAAGAGAGTTTATTGATATCGCTTAAAGCCGATTTGGTCTGCGATTTCATAGAAGCATCGTCGACAAATATTTAATCCATATCTACGAATAATACCACGATGGGTGCCGCAGCGTCGACAAACTCTACTTCCTTTACCATGATCTCCTCCTTGAGGCAATTTTGTTCTCACCTATTTGTGCTTTTTTTATTTTTTTCGGTAATATAATTGAAATAAATGATAGATTAGTTATTTAATATTAATATTCTTCTTGTAATTGCTCCACAATACGTACATCGAAAAACTTTTCGAGAAAATATTTCGCTTCTTCTCGAGATACATAATGATCCTTAGGAATCTTCGCTTTATGGACGCGCCGATATTTTACACGCATACCAGGACGAACAATTCGTCCCGTCACATCCAAACCCCAGATCCCGATTAATGTATCATATTCCACTCCGGGAATTGCGATATGTTCGGTAATTCCAAATCCGAAATTACCATAATCATCAAAACTCGTTCGTTTAATTCTATTATTATGGACAATCAATAGACGTTTAAGTAGCTCTTCAGCCTCCTTTCCTCGAACGGTGACTTTAACCCCAATAGGACGCCCTTTCCTAAGATTGAATTCCTTAATGTTCTTGCGAGAAAGAGTTTTTTTGGGTTGTTTCCCAGAAATCGTTTCTAATACGGTAGCGGCGCGTTCTAGCTCTTCTCCACCAGATCCAACTCCAATATTCAGAACTACTTTCTCCAAATAGGGTTTTTTCATTGGATTTTTCCAACGTTCTTCAAATATGTTGATATTCTGCGACTCGTTTTTTGTGCTATTTGATACCATTTTTTTCACTCTTTTGTTGGTTTTTATTATTACATACCTTCAGGTAAATCAATTTCGGGTTCATCATCACCCACGATAAAAGTATAATCATACGAGGTTTCGATTTGTTCTCCATCTTGCTCGATGGACACAGTGCTTGCGTTCGGACCAAATCGCTTTTGGACACTAATAATTTTTCCAATTTGACCGATATTAGTCCCGTCAATGATCAGCGCAAGTTTATCCTCAGCAAATTCCAGATTCTTGAGTATCTCCTGTTCGGGAAGTGAAATCTTCAACACATCCATCCGTTTGTAAGTATCTTCTTCCGGATTTGTAGGATCATTGACGTGAACAAGGATATTTCGACCATCATGTAGATTCAACTGGATATGTCCCCCTTGAATGGTTTTTTTTCCATTAATCCGACAAAGCTTAAATTCACTCTCTTCTTTTGAGATTTCATGAAGCATTAATCCATAATGGGAATCAGGAATGATTCTGTAATGAGTATCGATCTGATCGATTGATAACACATCCATTAATCCAATGGGGAAACGCTCGTCGCGAACCACTTTTCCATCCACCTTGAAATACCCTCTCCCGATTAGCTTCTTAGCTTCTCGATGATTTTCCATTATCTGTAGTAAATCGCGTACAATATGCAATAAAGGTAAACAAAATCGCTTTGGATGAGGTCCAGGTGAAGGAGATACGAAAAACTTACCATGCTTCCTCTTAATTTGAAGAAATTTAGGAGTATTTAGTCGTTTTAAGGTTTTTGAATCGCCGTGTTTAGTCATTTTATTCTATTTCCTCCATCTGTTCTTTTTTTGGCCCTTTGAGCTCTTCTTCCCAGTCAAATCCGAATATAGACTTTCTGTCGATCATATGAGCACGCCAAGGGTCCATATCTTTTCCTTCCTTCTTGAATTTGGTTATAATTAAATTTGAAACGTGAATACCGGGGTGAAACTCCGTCCCATCAGCTTTTTCAAAGGCAGCTTCCTTAATTTTTACCCGGAGGTTTTTATCGATTTCGGTGACTTCTCCTTCGAAGTCCCTAAATTCCCCTCTTGTGATGCGCACTTGATCGCCTACACGCAAGGGTAGTGTTTGCACACCGTATTCTTCTTGGAGAAAATCGGCTAATCGACACCTTAATAACTTTGATCTCTGATGGTTTTTATAATTATACAGAGCCTTCCGTTGTTTTTTTGGTTTTCGAGATTTTGTCTTCATAATAAACACTTTATAATTTCAGTTAAATAATTAATGATGATATTGAGGCGAGTCGTGGAAAAGTTTCTGCGGCTTCTCGGGCGATAGGACCTCGAATTTCTGTGCCTTTCGGCTCTCCTTCGGCAGTCACGATCACACCCGCGTTATCTTCAAAACAGAGCCTGGTACCATCTACACGCCGATATATTCGCCTCTGCCGTACGATAACACATTTTAATACATTACCCCGTAACTCTGGTTTTCCTTTCTTGATAGAGACCGTACAAAGGTCTCCAACAGTTGCTTGAGGTAATCGCCTTTGTCTCGTTTTTTTATGATCGACATTGATAATTTTTGCGATTTTTGCGCCTGAATTATCAGCGATTACGACTTTAGATCCATTAGCAAGACCATAACTCGTTCGGGGTTTTACGATCTTTTTTCTTCCAAGTTTTCGGCGTGTTCCCACTATTCTTCACCTACTTTCTTAATTTTATTTAATACAATAAACGATTTTGTTTTTGAAATTTTGCGACTCTCGCCCACAAGTACTAAATCACCTAATTCAACCTCATCATTTAAACAGCTAGGTAAATGGCATATGAGCCGCGAATTACGTCGTTCATATCTTTGATACTTTTTAATGAATTGAACATAATCAAATCTAATAACAATAGTATTGCGGGATCGTTTACTTACTACGGTTCCTTTTGTAATTTTCCCTCTAATTCTTGTAGTTCCATGAAACGGGCAGTATTTATCATCACATTCCTCTGCCTTCATTTTCGGAGGGGTTACGTTTGGAACACCAATATTTCTGCTCATTTTTTAAACCTTTTCTTTTTCAATTACGTGCTATTTCTTAAATCTTCTTTTTTTCTTCAAACTTCGTAGGCGGTTTTCAGGACGACCGACAATCTTTTCGCCATCGAACTCCAACCACCTTTTTTTCATATCTTGGGATTGATTTGGAATAAGAATCCGAAAGATATATTTTTTTTTTACATATTTTTTTCGATCATTGTAGTTTTCTGTAATTAGCATGTTTTCCGTGTCATCGATCACAGTACCGAGATACGAGAACTCCGTTCGCGGGTGCGATTTAGGTTTGCCGTAAGCATTAAGTCCAATAAGATCATGATAGATCAGATATTTAGGATTGACCTTCATTTTTTTGTTTTTCTTCGTTCATTACGGTAAGGATCCGTGCAATCTGTTTTCTAAGCATTTTTGCTTTCGCGGGGTTGTCTGAGAGACCACCGCCCGTCTGCATGCTATAAAGGAGCATCATTTCCTCACGTAAATCTGTAAGCTTTCTCATGCGTTCTCGCTCATCCATTTGTCTAATATCAGACGCTTTTAATATCATTTTCATCCATCACGGTTTTTATTTATTTTTTATTTATTCCTCTTCACTTTCTTCTTCTGTTTCAATAGAAGCTTCTGCAACTTCTTCCTCATCAACTTCATCGATAAGCTCCTTCTCTTCCTCGGTTAGTTCTGCTTCACTCTCTTCAACTAAATATTCTCCGGCTTTTAGCTTTTCCGCTTTAGTTTTCGGTTTCTTCGATTCGATTTCTTTTTGTGTTTGCTGTAATAACTCTCGCCTAATGATTACCCCATCTCCGGTATCATAGTTGGCATGGAATATTTTTACAATAATTCCTAATGTACCCGATTTTTGAATACATTGTGCCACTCCTTTGTCAACAGCTTCTTGAGCAGGCTGTCCGCTTTTTTTCATGGTCCCAGCACGGAAGATCTGAGCTCGCGCTCTCTGTGAAGTGATTTTTCCCGCGATGCGGATTTCACATCCTTTTGCCCCCGCATCCATGATACGTCGAAGAATATAATATCCCGCACGCCTATAATGCCGCCCTCGATCTAATGAATATGCAAGTCGTTCTGCCATGATTTGTGCATCGAGACTGGGATTTTGGACCTCTTCAACTTCAATTTGAGGCATTTCCAACTCGAATCGCTCTTCTAATTCTTCTGTAATTTCACGGATTCTTTTTCCTCCTTTCCCGATTACTAATCCCGGTCGAGACGTTTTTAAGGTAATGCGTACTCCAAGCGGGGTTTTCTGCAAATCGATACCTGCAAATCCAGCACGAGATAACTCATTGCGTAAATATTCATTAATCTGCATTAATTTTATACCTTGCTCGATAAAATGTTTAGCCAGTGGCAATGTTTCCATCAATCTCCTTGATATTTTAATATATTTTGTGTTATATTTTTAATTTATCTAACTAGGAAATTCATATACGACAATTTCTACATGTGAGAGATGTTTAAAATACGCAGTAGAACGCCCATAAGCACGTTCAATATAGCGTTTTATTTTTCTACCTCTATGGGTTGCCGCGTGAATGATTCTACATAAATCAATGTCTAATCCTTGATATTCCGCATTGGATTCTACTTGCGTGAGGATCTCGTAGATTCGGGCGGCTGCTTTGCGCGGATATCTTCCCGCATCCCACTTAAATTGCTTCAGATCCTTTCGGTGTGATTGTTTCTTATTATGTCTGCGAAATGGGACTGATTGCTCCATTTTAATTACTTTTTCTAAATAGGATTTTGCCTCGTCCAGACGCATACCTTTAATGACTGCGCAAATCTCTCTTGCTTGCTTCGGTTTAATTCGCAAGTCTCTTCCTGCTGCTTTTGCTAACCGCTCAGAATCATATTTCTCTTCTGAAAACGAGTATCCCCAATTTGGCATATTTATTCAACTCATTGATTATATATAGGTTTATTTATTTTAGTGGAACATATTTTGAACTTCTGGTAGCTCCGATTCCCGGACTTCCGTGTGTAACTCTTCTTCTCGTCAGGGCAAACTCGCCGAGATAATGACCGATCATATCGGGTTTAATCTCAACAATTTCATAGCTATGACCATTATAGACACCGATTTTAAGTCCAACCATCTCAGGAAAGATGAGCATATCCCGCACATGAGTTCGGGTAATTAAATCTTTGCCTCGTTTCTTGGCACGATACGCTCTTCGTAATCGTTCTAACAATTTCTTCTGACGTGGCGGTAACCCTCGTTTTAAGGAACGTCGAGCTCGAGCAGGTAATAATTGAATAAACTTGTCCATGCTCATACGCTTAAGTTCTTCGAGTGTGTATCCCCGATAATGGAACTTTAATCGACTAAGTTCTTCTTCCTCCTCCTCTTCTTCCTCAATAGATTCTTCTTCTATTTCCTCTGATTCCTCAAGCTCTTCCTCATCTTCCTCGAGCTCTTCTTCATCCATTTCTTCATCCGGAGTCATTATTGTTCAAATCCGTTTGTTCCGATAAGTTTTATTTAGTTAGATAATACAAATTTAATTGTATTGTAACTCTATTTAGTATTCTATAATTTTTTAATTTTATTGAAAAGAGATGAAAAAATTATTGGAGAACCGAAAAGAAGCACAAAAAAGATAAACTTTATAAGGAGTAATTTGTCTCTCTGCTAACTAATTTTTTTTTCGTCTAGTAGAGTAAATAATAATCATTACTTTATTGAGATCATAGACATTTATGATTAAAGGTAAAAATAATAGATATTGAAATGACAAATGCGGAAAAAGAGTTGGAAAAAGACTATGAACGATATATGCTGATTGCACACGAAGAAGGATCTAAATCGCTGAGGGAGGGAAATAATGGATTTGGTGCGGTGATTGTTATCCTCAAGAATGGTGAAATTGTTGCGAAAACCCATGATACAGAGAATACTGCCTCTGATCCAACCAGTCATGCAGAAATAAATGCAATACGCATTGCCAGCAAGAAGCTCGGGAAAGATTTAAGCGAATGTATTCTTGTCTCAACTCACGAGCCATGTCCCATGTGTAGCACTGCACTCATCTGGGCGAAAATACAAGGAATAGTCTATAGTGTCTCGATCAAGGAAGCCTTAAAGTTAGGACGAACGCGTATAGATTTGACCTGTGAAGAGCTCATTGAGAGGGCAAACGCTACGATATGGGTTAAAAAAGGAGTCTTAAAGGAAAAATGTATCACACTTTATAAATCAAAAAGGGATAAAAAACCTTTTTGAATTTTCTATTTAATTATCTCAATCGCTATAATGGTTTGGGTTAAACACCCGTGTGATATCTTGCTCATCAAAATTTCCTTCCCATTGTTCTTTAAACACTACATATTTCTCTCCTTTCTCATTCGGGTTGATAATAGAATGATATGAGCCTTTTGGGGTGGTAAATCGGGTTCCAGACTCTACATAATAATACATATGAATACCATTTAATACAATGGGCAGTCCAGAGAGTATTTCCCATGTCTCCGAGCGCTCTTGATGGGTTTGAAACGAAATTCCCATTTCTGGCTTGATGAAAATAAGATTGTATTCGGGATATGTAAATTTTATGCTGTACCATTTGGGCAGGATATCGATAAAGCCATCCGGCACCTCATGTTTTTTTTGAAACATGTTCGGATCTATTTTGTGTTTTTCTGTATGTTCGTATTTGTAGGGGTCATATATTACCTCGTGTTGGCTAACATCATTTCCATACTCAATATTAATGGGGCGCTCTGATTTGTTAATAATCATATAATGATCCCCCGGAGAAATTGTAAGGTCGGCGGAGGTGATATTATCTGTAAGAAACTCATGTTCATTGATGACCATAAGAGAGGTGAGATTTTTTTTCTCAATATGAATTTTGAGCGGTTTGGAGCTGTTTTGCCGCAGCTTCGTTCCTCTATTAGGTTCTAAATCCTCGAAATCCATTTCATCTACCATTAATAATTCATAAATTTATAATTTTATTGTATTCTTCTATTCGGTGACGGATTTCACCTTTATACGGCATAGATTCTTGTGCCCCCTTTCGGGTGACCGCAATAGATGCTGCTGCGGTGGCAGCTTTGACTGCATCGATCATTGAAAAAC
This sequence comes from Promethearchaeota archaeon, assembly GCA_014730295.1. Next base: position 15,014 of record WJIN01000129.1, read on the forward strand.
CCTTAGTAAGATATGAAGCAAGCACTCCGTTAAAACAGTCTCCCGCACCAACCGTGTCTACTGCGTTCACTTTAAAGGCTGGAATGCGTGTTATTTTATCGGATTCTGCGTCGAATACGAGCGAACCATCGACTCCCAACGTGGTGATAATATAGTTAACCCCCAAATTCGTGATATCTTTTGATGCCTTGGTAATATTGTCGGACCGATTAATTGGTTCTTTCCCGTGCGGATTCGAAAAGCCCAGAAGAGAATGTAATCGGAATAGTTCCCCCTCATTTGGTACAATAATATCAATATTTTCTAAAAAATCATCTGGAATCGGCTTTAGAGGCGCGGGATTTAAGATTTTAATGCAATGTCCTTCCGATGCTATCTCGTAAACGTTAATGATGGTCTCAAGTGGAATCTCCATCTGCACTACCAAGGAAGTTGCATTCCGTATAATTTCTGCATGCTGTTCTACTTCCTCAACGCTCAGTGTCGCATTTGATCCAGGCGCGACGCTTATCATATTTTCTCCTTTCTCATCGATCATTATAAATGCTAATCCACTATGTTCCTCTGGATCCTTAAGCATATATTCTATGTGGATGCCTTCTCGGGATAATTGGCTACTCATCTGCGCTCCAAAATCATCCTGCCCGATTTTTGCGATGAAGACCACTTCTGAACCCGCACGAGCGGCCGCCACCGCTTGATTTGCCCCTTTCCCGCCTAAAGATTGTCTATAGATGCCTCCCGTCACGGTTTCTCCGGGTTTGGGTAACCGTTTCGAATAAATATTGAGGTCCATATTACTCGAGCCGATGATAAGCACATATTCCTTTTCTGGGATAGGATTCTCCATAGATCTTACATTATTTCAATATTTAATTCTTACAATAAAGGGATGATATATGATACCTAATTTAATCTCATTTATTAATCAAGAAGAATTGACCGAACTTAAATCATCAGAGCGAATGGTTTTTATTTTAAGATGTTTTGAAATATACTAGAAATATCAACTAAAAATATAATTAACAAAATCAAAAATTTAAACTTAAAAGGTGATTGCTTATCGCAAAAGATAAATTGATAGGAGCAATAATTGTCGTAGTAGGCGCGTTGCTCGGGATCATTTACGTATTGGGCTCTCTCGTTGATTTCCTCATGACTACCTCACTTTTTGGCGGTCTTGAAAATGGGTTTGATATCACCTCTTCTTGGTTAGGTGTAGATCTGTTCGATTGGCGTTTATTTGTCGTAGCCCCTATGACTTTAGTCGTAGTTTTGGTAGCGATTATTGCCGTGTGGATAGGTTATAGCATGCTCACAACTCCTGCTCCAGTACCTTTAGAGGAACTCGAAGAGGAATTAGCAGCCGAAGAGGAAGAACTTTCCATAGAAGACGACGAGGACGAAGAATAACTTAAACTCAACAATTTCCTTTTTTATTTTATTTCTTATTGTTTTCTAAATTGGATGGATTTATATATATTCTGTCATTCTACGATTTTTTATAATTCTCAGATTCTTTAAGAACCAAATATTATTCCAAATAACATATTTCATATTCATTGGTGAGTTAGAATAAATCCAAAAAGAAAACTCTTAGTTATAGGAGTAGATCAAGCAATCCCTTGTCTTATTGATAAATTTGTAGCTCAAGGAACACTACCACATATCAATTCTCTTATCCGAGAAGGGGTGAAGGGAAAGGCATATTCTTGCCCGCCTTGTGATACCCCGACCAACTGGGCTACTCTAGCAACGGGAGCCACTACAGCAGTTCACGGTGCCACGAGTTTTTATCTTCACCTCCCTGGAGAGCCCTTTGAGATGAGTCTTAAAAATCGCTCTCGTACCCAACTGTCCCGGTATGCGGAAGCGGAGTATTTCTGGAATACTGCAGATAAGAACGGATATACACCCTTCGTAATCAATTATCCCGCGGGATGGCCGACTGAATTCAAGGAGGGTGCCATGAGCCTATTTACCTGGCCGATTCCTGAATCATTACCCCAAAAAATAACCAGAAAATCCACCCTGACATTTAGAGAAGATACCGAAAATGAGGCACGCAAAATCATTAAAGCGGAGGAGCACGCAATAAGTATCAAAAGTGAAGCCGAGATATTACAGATTAATTTTGAGTTGAAACATGGGGAGATAAGCACCCCAAAAACATTAAACGGCTACATTATTGACAACCAGGGGAAGGGTTATGACACATTTGTGTATTATGACAAAGATGAAGATATACTCCTCGAGATTAAGCCCCATGAGTCCAGTAAATGGATCTCTATAGACTTGGAAACCGAACATGGCATATTGCCCTGTCTTTTCCAACTTCATATTAAAAATATCGAAAGGGATGGCAGCAGTATAGAATTAACGCGGAGTACTGTATATAATACCAAAGGATGGTCGGTGCCCGATTCGTTTGGAAAAGAGCTTATCAGACAGGGTATCTTAGCCCAAAAAGAGAGGCAAGAGCACGAGGTCGAGTATATGATCTCGGGGGATATAGCGCCGTATCTAGAATATGCAAGGAGCGAAAGTCTTTCTCTCGGGGATGCCATCATCTATGCGAAAAAAAATTTGAAGTGGGATTTTTGCTTTTTTCATATCCATCATCTTGACAGCGTAAATCACAGAGCACTAGCCCCATCATACCCCGAATACCCCAATTATAACGAAAAGGATGCTTCGGCGGCGAACCAACAGATCGAGATTGCCTATCAGATCGTCGATGAATTAGTAGGCAAGCTTCTGAAACACTGCGTAGATAATGATACAATCGTTCTTTTTATCGCAGATCACGGGGCAATCCCTGTATGGAGGAATGCAAATATTCCGTTAGCCTTAGAAGAGGCTGGGCTTTTAAAATACGAATGGAATCAACAGCAGAGAGAATATGTTATCGATTGGAATAAAACGAAAGTATTTCCCTATATGGAACCGCCTTACATCTGGGTAAATAAAAAAGGGCGAGATCCAAATGGCATCGTTCGCAATTCAGAATATGAGTCCGTGCGAGACCAAACAATTGAGGCACTCGAAAGCTTCCGAGACCAAGATACTGGAGAAAGAATCGTTAGACAAGCGTTAAGAAGAGAGGATGCCGAAACCTTAGGACAGAATGGCGAGAGGGTCGGCGATGTAGTCTTTTTCTTGAACCCCCCATACCAATGTTTTGATGGTCGTTTAGGAGACCTCAACGCGGCGCGGAAAAAAAAACGACAATATAGAAAGCCTGCCGCATATGATGCGAGCGTTTGTTTCGGAGCACACGCCTATTATCTTCCCGATGAGATGGTTGGCGACTATAGCATCAGTGTGCCGATGATCTTTTCCGGTCCCGGCGTGAAATCGGGTATCCACTTAGCCGAGATCGTTGATTTAATTGATATCGTGCCTACTTTATCCCAATTATTAGAGATTCCCAAACCACAAACAGCCCAAGGGAATGTAATTGAGAAAATTTTTGAGTAATATAGAGTATTCAAAAGGAGCTAAATCTTTTCAATAAAGTCCATCTAGGGTGTCGTAAATGTAGTTATTACTTTTTTATATCTCTTTTTCCTTTTTTATATTATGCCCTCCAATGAGATAAAATTTAATTTATATAAAGATGAGAGCGTTTTATGGGAAAAGGCAGAAGTCTCGAATAAACTGAAGAGATATCAATGGTTTTTTTTCGGAAATATTATTATATTGATTTTATTCATAAGTATTGCGGTCGTGGTCCTCATATCTCTCATATTTGAGATGAATGAGAGAGAGATTTTTGAATTGATTATTATTCCCCTAAGTGTTCTCGCTTTAGCGGGTATCCCAGGCTATCTTTTATTAAATACCATTAGAGAATATAGAAGAATCTTGAGTCTTTTTGAGATTAATTCGAACGAATTAAAAGAGTTTCAAGAATTTTGTATTTTAACCAATAAGAGATGGATTCAGAAAGCGTTTTATTTTGCGAAGTTTGATGTGTTTATTGAGATCGAGGAGCTGGTCGAATATGAGCAAGGAATTGCGGCAATTTCTTTGGACGAGTTAAGTGTGATATATGTATTTTGGAACAGAAGCGAGACCAAGTATTACGTAAACTTTTTTGTCTCGTGGGATAAGTGGTCGGAAGAATCTGATTTTGTTATTGTCTTAAACAAGGAGGAGTATACCTTGTTAATGGATTCCATCAAAAAAGTATTCGAAATAACTAATAACGAAAAAAACGTGATCTCATACAGAGATAATGCTTATTATGTTAGGAAAATAGACTAAAGTAAAGGTCTATAGGATTCTTCCATTCTTGAACTCATAGGCATTAATCTCTCCGTTATCATCTCCCGCAAGGACAAGATTATCCCCAGAAAGAAAATCCAAACAATTTATTGAGGATGAGCTTTTGGCATCGCGTATGATGATCCCGGAAGTTTCTTCAACTATTAGCACTTTACCCATAGTCGTACCTAGAAGAATATAAATCTTTCCATCTTTCACAATTGTATTCACACATTCTACGTTAATACCCTTAATCTGCCAAGTAGATTGGCTGTTCTGGTTAAGATAAAGAAATTGCGAAGTAAATGGTTCAGATTCTTTGGAAGTTGTTTGATATAAAAACGCAAAAGAATAAGTATAAATCAGAAGGTTGGAAGTGGAGTGATCGGAGATTTGTTGTATGTTCCATATATAATCTGAAAAACATAATTGCGCCACTTGCTCTTGACGATTTATATCGATATAATAAAGCTTTTTATCATCCCCACCACAAATCAACAGAGATGTATTCGCAATACGGATCTCGGATAGACTACGTAATTTATTGGGATATCGTTTAAACCAACGCAATGTCCCATCTCTTCCGTCAAAAATCCTGAGTGTACCATCATTCCCACACGCAGCCACTTGCTTTTTGTGAGCTGTTTCGAGATCTTTGATAATGATTGCATCTCCAATCCCTTCCTCAAACATCTGTGCCCAAATCAAATCTCCTGTTTTAGTGTTTAACACACGCAATGAGTTATCTAATGAGTACGCTAACAAATCTGTGTGCGAATCCCCATTAATATCCTCTAGTATTAGTCCGTTGATGTTGGCCCCAAATGAATGCGCCCATAAGGCTTCTAAAGTTAATTCTGGTCGGAATTGAAATACCCGTAATAGCCCATCTATCGCGCCGACGATTAGTTCCAACTTTCCATCTGAATTAATATCCCATATCTTAGCCGTGTAGATTGCAGAATTTTTTGTTATTTCATCACTAAAGAGTAATTTACCTTCTGCATTTAAGATAATGATATCACCTTCTTGACTGAAGGCTATAATCTCAAGCTCACCATCTCCATTAATATCTTGGCATAATAACTTCAAGATGGGGCTGGAAGCCTTATGTGTCCAAATTTTCTTCAAGGAAATCATTTTAAACTCTGGAAGTATTTTGCATTGGTCTTTCAATTCTGATATGGGCTCTTTACTTCTATTTAATTGCTTATTACTTTCATAGGACTGGAGTCTTTTTCCTATTTAGCAAAACCTAATTTGTAATTTTAATCTGGGTCTCATAACTCTCGTATATTCTCATACGCTCTAGTGTGTGTGAAAAAGGTTTTTTTCTGCTATTAAATGTTTGGATTATTACCCGAAGTCAAAGGCTCTATTTTTAATTTTCCAGTTAATCACGAAGTTTTTATTTTTTATATAATTAGAAAAAATAACACATTAGTAAGTTTTTGGTGTATATATACCATATAATGTTTCTATGGAAACTTACAAAAATAAAAGTAAATAACAAAGGAGAGAAATAGTATGTCATTTGAAATTGAAATTGATATGGATGCTTGTACAGGTTGCGGGACTTGTTATGAAGTCTGTCCTAGTGAGTGTTTTGACGAACCTGAAGGAGGAAAAGTAGTTATTATTGAAGATAATCGAGAAGATTGCGTAGGCTGTCGGGCGTGCGAGACTCAATGCCCCGAAGAGTGTATCATCATCGAAGAAGTTTAGATAAGAAATTCTAATAATTTCCTTCAATAACACATATCAGACCATTTGCTTAGCAAATTTAAAACTTTTTCATTTTCATATTTTTTTTATTTTTTTTCATAATTTAAGCCAACCTGTAGCGTCCTTTTATTGTTTTGCATGATATTTCTGGCTTTCAAGGTATTTGCTCCTGTTTGAATATAAAGATCTTCTCCATCACTCTGATATACGACCACAGAGTTATGGGGTGTGTTATGTTGATCGACAGTACTTATCACCAGCTACATATTATCTTGGAAGATTTTTTTTAACTACTTTCCCTAACTCGTTCATTAGTGAGATAAAAATTGTATTGAATTATAGATATAAATAGGAGATGAAATATGTCTAATAAATATGCGCAGAAGTAAACACTGACTTTCCCATAGGTCCGAAAATAAATATATTTTTCTTGTTTAGGATAATACCTCTAATTGTGTATTTTTAGCTAAAATATGTTGATATAAGAGGTATTAGGAAAAACTATGGTTTTGGTGTTGAAAGATTATTCTGCTGTAAGTGTGATATCGGCGGAGAATCCGGGAATCATCCCGTCGAAATCCACCAGTCCTTTTTCTTTCATCTTCTTCAAAACCAGACGCACGCCTTCAAACTCATTGGCGCATAATTCTTGTAATTGTTTATAGCCCAAACTACCATCATTTTCTTTTAATTTTTTCAGAATAAAATTTTCTTCATAACTTAAGTCAGTCACAATTCTCACCCTTATAGATCTAACAAATCCCATAGGTTAAAAGGTTTCGCATTAGTATTCTCTAAAGACCAAGAAGCCCGAAATAATCTTTAAATCACAGAATCTTTATTTGTTAGCTTAATTTTTAATTTGTCGATTAAACCATAATGGGTAAGAAATGGGAAAAGAAGCATATTGCGAAGAAATTTTTGAAAAAAA
>WJIN01000130.1 GCA_014730295.1 Promethearchaeota archaeon
GAATGATTCTTCCTTAGAAACCACCCGTGCCATCCTCAAAAAAGTGAAACCGCGGATCGAAGACGATCTTAAAACGATTGACGTGTATATCACCGCTGAGCAGTTCGATCTTCTTAAGGACTCGCTCCTCGAACGTTTTGAATCCATTATTACCTTCCTCTTTTCCCGCCTTGATGTGTATAAAAAGCCTAAATAATTAATATTTCATTTATTATTTTTTTTTATCTTCTATTCAAAAACCTTATTATGATCTTGATTTTGATATTCCTTGAACAATGAGACAAGAGTTAGATTTTTAATTTGATAAAATACAATTTATAACCCGATAAAATATAGTCTCAAATTAACAATTTCCTTAATTAAAGAAATTCCATCATTTATTGTATGATAAATCCAATTATCATCGAGATCTACCGTATTCCATGGATCTCCTAAGCTCAAGTAAAGGTCTTGGATTTGATCTCTAATATTATTAGCATCTAAAGGATTTTCACATCCAATCCAAATTCCTTATTAATGCTATTTCAATTTAACTCTTGGATTATCTATTTTAAAAAGAAAATAAAAGAAAAAGTGTTAGGCCTATTCACTCAGATATGATTTCAAATACCATCTTCTCGATGATTGGCTTCTTTGTATAGCGCTTGTCATAATACCAGCCGACTAAATGAGCCTTCTGGTCCTTATCCTCGGCTGGCGGAATAACAATAATCATTACTCCGTTCGATAGATATTTTAAGATGCGTTTATCAATGGCATGGAGTTTCTCTCTGCCGCTTGGATGGGTATGGGCTTGCCATACTATATCAACCCCCATTTCTTCTTTAAATTTTCGCATGTTATAGATTTTTGATTTTTTATAACGCATCCAACTACGCGGCTTGACATGTTTCTTTGTCGATTTGATGTCCTTGTTTACAATGAATTTATTGACAATCCCAAAGTTTTCTTTTCGGTCAGCGAAGATCCAATAGTGTTCAACCTTGGGGTATACCTCCGCAGCCCTCTGAGTAATTTCGTTAAATATACGTTCTGGAATTAAATATCGAAAATCTTCAGCGCTTCCCATTCTCACTCACTTATAGGATATAATTCGACAAAAAATTTTAATTTTATTATATAACTTAAATAGATTTTTTTCTTAATATCTTGAATATTGTGAATATTTTAGGAAAAAGAGAAAGGAGAGTTTGAATTAACAAAGAAAGAATCAAAATTAAGTTGGAATTTAAAAATCTTTATAATAAATTTGGTCTTTTATCTTGCCAAGGGGCAATATTTTCGAATGCTTTTGCAACTTGCAAAACTTTAAGATCCTCAAAGCGATTTCCAACGATTTGCATTCCAATAGGGGTATGTTCTTTGCTCCAACCGCAAGGAATCGATGCAGCGGGATGTCCTGTTAGGTTAAACGGGAAAGTGAACGCTGTAAAGGTTGTAGGTGGGACACTCTTTCCATTTATAACCATAGGAGGTTCTTCTTCTTTATTAAATGCAGGAATTGCGGTGGTGGGTGTAATTAAAATATCATAATCCTTGAAATATTGCGCGACTCTTTCATACAAATTACTTCTTATGTCTAAAGCTTTCATATAATCGATTGCATTAAAGCTTAATCCTGCTTCTATCATTCGAACTAAGGAAGGGGTCATTCTATCTTTCCATTCTTTTAAAAGAGGTGCAAATTCATATGCAAAATATGTGGTGTAGATAATATTGAATGCAAATTCGGGTTTTCTAAGCTTAATTTTTACTTTCTCAATATTATAATCCAATTCTTCGAATTTATAAACTGACTCAATCACCATTTTCTCAACTTCGGGATCCAATGCCTTCACGAAACCTAAATCTAATGAGTATCCGATTTTTAAATTCTTCTGGATCTCATCCACATGATCAAAATAACTAATATTTTGTGTAGGTAAGCTAAATTTATCAAATTCATACGGTCCCTTCAAAATATCAAGCATTAAAGCTGCGTCTTTTACATTTCGCGCAAGCGGTCCATATTGATCGAGCAAAGTATCCGCGAGAGTTGAATTTTCGGGGTGGACAGGAACTCTTCCTTGAGTGGCTTTTATTCCAAATAATCCACAAAAAGAGCATGGTGCACGAATGGATCCTCCCCCATCCGCTCCTAATCCTAACGGTCCCAATCCGCTTGCGATTGCTGCGGCTGCTCCTCCTGAGGATCCTCCAGTTGCTTTATTTGTATTCCATGGATTTACAGTTTCTCCAAATACTAAATTTCTTGTATATCCGTGATGACCAAATTCTGGCATATTTGTCTTTCCAAGAATGACAACGTCTTCCTTCTTTAATCGTTTAACAGTAATTTCATCTTCTTCGGCGATGTTATTCTCAAAAATTTTCGAGCCATAAGTAGTTCTTACACCTTTTATTCGCATTTCATCTTTAATTGAGATAGGGACACCTGCAATTTTCCCAACCTTTTCATTATTGCGTATTCTATTATCAATTTGCTTTGCTTTTTTCAGAGCGGAATCAAAGGTTGGAATACAATACGCATTAATTATGGGATTTACCTTTTTGATACGTTCTATTATTGCTTGTGTTATTTCTAGTGATGTAAATTCTTGATTTTTTATTTTCTCTGCCATTTTCCATGCTGGCATAAAAAAAATATCATTATTACTCATATTTTTTTCCCTCTTACTTACCTTAAGTAGATTAAATAATTGTAGACGTTAATATATTTATTTGTTCCTTAATCAATATAATAAAAGATTATTAGATCCAAAAAAGATAAAATAAGCTTTAGAAGGACTAATCATAAAAATAATATAGAAGAATTAATTTTTTTAATCTACAAGAAAAGAAAAAATAAAGTCAAAACTACTACTATTTTAAGCAGGTGTAGTCTAGCCTGGTAAGGCGCTGGCCTTGAGTGCTGAAAAAGCCGAGTGAGCCAGTGCGCGTAATGCGTTCGGGGGTTCGAATCCCTCCACCTGCGCTATTCTGTTTACTCCTTTTTTTCTTTTCTGGGTATTCTTTAAATGGATCTGAAACGATTCCTTCGAAAACTCCACTTAGATCTGATAATGAGGTAGTTTATTGGAAAAATTATTATTTAAGTATGGATTTACCATTATATAATTTAGAATTCAAATATCGTTTTTGAATTTTAAAACAAAAAAAACCATGGGCCATTAGCGCAGGCAGGTAGCGCAGCAGGCTCTTAACCTGAAAGTTAGCTGTGATCCCGCTGACTGGGGAAAGGTCGTGGGTTCGAATCCCACATGGCCCGCTTATTTTCATAATATAAACTAAAAAAACCGTACAAGATAACAATTTGAGATATCTTTATCTTAATCAATTTAAGTATTTAAACAGCGGTTTAAAGTCAGAAAAGTCAAACGGTTTCAAAATGTAGCCGTCTGCTTTTATATCATTGAGTTTTTTCTGCACTTCTGAGCCTGGAATTGCAGTCAACAAATATACGGGGATATCGTGTAATTTTTTATCAGATTTAATCATCTTGCATAAATCATATCCACTTAAATCGGGCAGAATAATATCTAATAGAATCAGTTTAGGTTGCGCGTGTTTTAATTCCTCAATACCCTTTGTTCCGCTTATAACCCCTTTACAGGTAAATCCTTTACTCTCAAAATAACTGGTTAATAAGCGAATAGTTGCTAAATCATCTTCAATAAGTAAAATATCGTATTGGGACCCTTCCACGGTAATATCATCCAAAATATTTTTAATCTTCGTCTCGAGCAGTAGACTTTGTTCGAATATATTCTCAATTTTCGAAAGAACTTCGGGACGTAATTCATCCTTATTATTTTCAAGGAGCAACTGAGAAAAACCTTTTATTGTGGTTAGCGGTTCCTTTAATGCGTGAGAGATATTAGAAATAGCTTCGATATTCATCCTAAAATTTCCGTTAGTGATGGCGCTCGTCTGGTCATCGATATAATAATTGACGCTTTCTCTGATAAGTTTTGAGATAGTGGAATAACTTTCTTCTTTAATAAATTGTTGCCACTTGTCTTTCGTCTTTTCAGATACATAGAGAGAAATTCGTTCCTTATCTCTGTCATATATCTTGCCTCCCATCAAGTATGTTTTAAATCCTTCAGTGATTTGACCTCTCCAAACCGCATATTTTCCCGTCTCATCCTCATATTGCTTCATCAATTTGTTAACTTCTTGTGAAACATTTCCCTCATTGTGTTCTTCAACGATTTGATCAATCTCGTCTTCGGAAAATGTTCTACGGCTTTCTTTTACTTCCGACTTACTTTCCGGGTTTTGTGTGCTCTTTTGCTCGGTAATTACACTCACCTTTTATTTATAATCGGATAAAATTTTTTACAACACTTGGATATATTTTTAACTATTTTGATACATATTTAAATATTATTGGTACTTTATGTAGTTTTTGGTAATTTTTAAAAATATATGGGTTTTTTTTACCAATTTTTTATTGATATTTTCGCCTATCCTTGCGTGATGGAATTTGAATTAGATTATTTTCTCTGTCCATATGGGTTCTTAGTATTACATCAAATTTATTCAGAGGGTGTAAACATAAGTGAGATTTTGAAATTATGTGAAATTATACGTGTTTTATAGATGAAATGAAATAATAGAAGTCAGTTATATATCAATAAATATTTAATATTAATTGAGATTGTCGGATTTGTTCTCTAATAGGCGAAAAATCTGATTAAAATCGCTAAAATTAAAGGGTTTTAAAATATAACCGTCCGCTTCCGTGTCTTCTAAGTTCTTTTCTACTTCAGATCCTGCAATAGCCGTCAAAAAATACACAGGAATATCGTTATACCTACGATTCTGTTTGATCTCCTTACAAATATCATACCCATTGATATCGGGTAAAATTATATCTAAAAGCACGAGTTTTGGCGTGGAGTTTTTTAATTCTTCTAACCCTTTTGAACCGCTTACTACTCCTTTACAGATATAGCCTTTACTTTCAAAATATGAGGTTATTAATCGAATGGTGGCTAAATCATCTTCGATTAGCAGAATATCATATTGATTATTAGGTGTTTTAATGTTATCTAAGAATTTGATGATTTTATTCTCAAGCAAAATACTCTGATCAAAGATGTTTTTTATTGTGGTATTGATTTGATCTGAGAGCTCTTCTTGATAATTTTCTAAAATAAGCTGTGCGTATCCTTTAATTGTGGTGAGAGGCTCTTTTAAGGCATGTGAAATCTTCGAGACTGTTTGAGGATTAATTTTTGAAAATTCCCCGCCCGCATTTGTTAATTGATCATCAATAAACTTATTGACGCTTTCTCTGATTAATTTTGAGAGGGTAGAGAGATTGTTTTCCTCTAAAAAGGTTTGCCATTCATCCTTGGTCTCTTCTGACACATAAAGCGAAATCCGCTCTTTATTACGATCATATATTTTTTCTCCTCGTAGCCACCGTTTAAACCCTTCTGTAACTACTCCGCGCCAAATTGCATACTTTCCTGTTTCCTTCTCATAGTCTATCATCTCTTTTGTTTTTTCTATCTTTGGCGCTTTCTCTAACCGCTGAAGGTAGTCCTCAACTGATTCGTTATCTCGTTTTTTCATAAAGGATTCCCGAGGATATTATTTCATAAGAGGGTATTTAGGTTTTTTTATATTTTTTTACCACAAGTTCATCGTCGTACCTAGTGTCTTTATAATAAAAATGGTTTAATTTAAATTTATGCACATCGCAAATAAATAAAAAATAAAAATTTTATTCCCAATAATTTTTTACACAAAAAAAAAGACTAATCATATGAATAAATTATTCCATAATAATCAAATTGATATAATTCACTTGAAAACAAGATGTTTTCTTGAAAGGGGTATTATGTAAACCTGTCGTCTAAAGTTTCACCGCAATTAGGACAAAATTTCGTGATTAGAGTTTGTTTTTCCCCGGAAATAATTTTTGTTAATTTTTCCTCTAGGTGCGTATAAATATCCTTGAGCATCCAATCTTCTATTGAGATTAAATTTAAGCCCCCTTTTTGATATAGCTTGAGTTTTTCTCGTTTACGTTCAAAATAATCTTTCCCAAAATAACCCCAATATTCTATATAAGTATCATAATCTGGCAGATACCAATCATATTTAATGGTATGCCCTGCAACCTTAATCGTATTCTCATAATCATGTGTAATATTGAGCCGAGTCAGGTGATTATCAATAATTACTTCTGCTTTTGATCGCGTGATATGCCCATCAAGACATCTAAAGGAGGTTGCGCGCTGCGGAATATATTTTTCTCGAATTTTTTTCCAATAAAGCTGAATTATGTAATAAACAACTGAAACGATACTGACAAATAGTATTCCCCCGAGAAAAAATGATGCTAAACCGCTCATGTTTTTCTATAATAAAGACTAAATTTGTTCCTATTTAAATAGACCCACTGTCCAATTTTTCTGAATTTCAAATCTTCAGAATCAGTATCTATTTTTCCGTTTTCAAGAGGAGGAATTGATTCAATAGGAACATATCTAGATTGAGGTCTCTTAGTAGATCCACCTTATTTAGTATATAGGGATAAATTCCTTCTTCATGAAAATATTTCAAACATTTACTCGTTCCTTTTTCAGATTCAATACTGTTTATAAAAATAGATAGAATTGATTTTAAATATTCGATGACTAATTTTTTATCGCAATCTAATAGATTTGAATCCACAATTGTAATCCATTCTTCAGTTGAATAAGAAATATGTTCAAATTCATGTTTGTTTTGGAATCTTTCTGAAGAATTTATATCCTCCACAGATTTTTCGATTTTTTCAAAGATATTCTGCCGTGATTTTGAATACATTTTTTGTTCAATAATATTACGTAATGCGATGAAGATATTTTGAAAAATGCCTAAAACATCGAAAAAATCGGCGAGAGGGATAAGCGATTCTACTTTTTCCCATTGTGTATAGTAATTTTTTATAGTATCCAGGAAAGGTGTAAAAATAGTAATATCTCCGTCCCAGCTGTGGTTTCGCTTTTTCCATACATAAGTATATTCTTTAATAAAGGCATTCTTAATCACTTTTAGACGATTCCTCATTATTTTAGTGGGATTTTGTTTGTTATCAGCGGCGATGAACAAGAGTTTATAGCTAGATTCAATGATATAGATCCATCGCAAGCCACCCAATTCGATGGATTCAATCTCCTCTCGAAATTCGACCATAAAAAATTGCCGAAAGACGGTTAAAAACCCCGAAGAAATGTCACTATCGATTTTAGCATCCCTTAAAGATGCATATAAGAGTTTGACGCCAGATTCACTGTCAAGTATCCAAATCAGCATAAGGCAATCGCACTTGAATTTCGTTGATAGATAAATATTACTGTCAAGAAAATAAGTTTTTGCTAAGACACAGAGATTGTAATACTTAATATAGGTAATTATGAAATAACTTAGAAAAGTTTTCTAAGCTTTTTCCTAAATTCAACAACATTTAACCTGGAAAATGGAAAAGATCTTATATGAACAAGCTAAATTCGCCCCAAAGATACCGCAAAAACCTTCTTAGAGGCTCATTCAACACATCTTTGTAGCATTTTAGTATTGCAGATAATGTCTTTCTTAGGAATTTATACTGTCATCTTTACCGCGGTTTCCATATGAAAGATTTATTAGGGTAATATATAACAATAAATCAAAACACTGATCAATTTCTAATTAATACTCTCTTATTTATACGATAATGAGAGAAGCTCAATATGTTGTCTACGCTGGGCGAAAATATTATTTACAAAATAAAAATCTGGTAAATAAACCACCAAAATCTGAATTCTGTGTTAGAAAGACCTATCATGAACGGTTTGAAAAAATCATGGCTTTATTTATAGAGGAGATTTCACAAAGGTACACAGGGGATAATTTAAAAAATAAAGACCTTTTTAGAATGGATTGAATGATTTGTGTGTAAAAATAAATACTATCAGATCCCTCTCCCTGCTTCCTAATTGGAATCTCATGATATAAAGCTGTGATGTATCCGTGTTTTCCCGTAATTCCGAGTCTTTGATGATCATTTTTGTACAAAAAATAGATGACATAATATGAATAATCTCACAAACCTTTTTACATTCAAATCCTTATGAAATATGAATCTAATAATGCTTCTTGACATTCGTGTCATATCCCGCAGATCTGGGATCTCTCTCGCTCTTATACCCAATTTCGTATTCATCAGCTCTCACCCTCTCCTTATGCAAAAATCAAAATAACGCTTGACTATTTTTATAAAATATCCAAATTTTACACGAAGGTGTGATAACAAAACATTTCTGTCGATCTATGTTTTTACAACAAAAAGATTTAAATATGTAATTATCATATAGTGAATATAACACAAAAAGTTTTTTTGGTTATAAAAAAGAACTTTTTGGTAAAAAAAATAAAGAAGAGACGATTTTTCTAATACCAGTTAAGGGGAACACAAAAATGGTTGAAACACATGATGTATCGAACTATGATCTATCAAATCTATGTCCGGAATGCGGGGGGAGTATCATCTCAATAGATGAGAGCGGGGATACAGTCTGCAAACAATGCGGACTGGTCGTAGGCGAGCGTTCACTTGACATTGGCCACAGCGGTATCAGGGCATATACGAAGCGGGAAAAGGATAAGAAAGAACGTACAGGGTGTCCGATTTCCGTGTTAATGCCCGATATCGGCTTATCTACGGTTATTGATCGTTCAAAAATCAAAAATCCCGATTTACGCCGCGCGGCGAAATGGAACACGCATTTATCGTGGGAAAAGCGAAATATGCTAATTGCGATTACCGAATTAAAGCGAATCGGTAGTAATTTAAATTTTCCCGAGCGCGTGAAAAAAGCGGCGGTCAAGCTCTATAAGAAAGTCTATAAAAAAAACCTATTACGTGGCAGATCCATTAATGGAATGATTGCGGCATGCGCATACTACAAATGTAAAGAGGAGCGCGTCCCAATAACATTGCAAGAGATCTTGGATGAAGCTTCTATCAGCGATAACATTGTAAAGAAATGCTACAAGATCTTAGTGCGAGAGCTCCACTTAAAATCACCGAACATTGATCCAATCTCTCTAATTCCAAGATATTGTGCGGATTTAGGGCTCTCAATCGATATCGAGAAGAACTCCATCAAAATTTTACGAAGTTTTATGAAGCAATTCCCGATTTGCGGTAAGGATCCAAAAGGGTTATGTGCGGGCGCGATCTATTTGGTCTCAAAATTGAAGAACAAGAAGGTCTCGCAGAAGGAGATTTCAAATATCGTGGGAGTGACCGAGGTAACTCTCCGTTCGCGATATAAAGAGCTCCAGAAGATAATCTCGAATTTAATTTAGATACTATATAAGATGTAGAATCAACTCTCCACAGGAGAGGCATAGATTTTTTTACTCTTTTATTCTTTCTTTTACTTTTGTTGTTTTTGCTTATCTGTTTTTATCTCCTTTAATTAATATTATGTTTAAAAGGAAGAAAATAAATTGTGGAAATATTTAAAGAATAACAAAAATGAGTGAGAACTTGTGGTGTATATATAAATTATTTTCTATGTCCAGTCCTTCGTGCCGCAATTTGCCCCACCTTTCGACCGGGTGGCGCATTACGATCAATCGTGGTTGGTTTGTGGGGAGACTGTTTTGCACCGCCTCCGAATGGATGAGAACAAGCGTTCATTGTTACTCCACGCACCACAGGCCATTTTTTGGCCTTGGATCGCACATAATAGAATTTATTACCCGCTTTCAAGAAGGGTTTATCGGTCCGACCACCACCCGCAACTACGCCGATGGTACATAGACAATTTTCATTGAGCCATTTCACTTTTTTCGATCGGAATTTGACCGCGACCTTGTGGCCAGATTTCTCACTTATGATTGCCGATACTCCTGAAGCACGTGCAAATTTCCCTCCATCGTTAGGGGTGCTTTCGATGTTACATATAATAGTTCCGAGCGGTACATCTTTCAGGGGTACAACATTTCCGACATTTATCATAGCTTTTTTAGCCTTGATGGTCTTTTTTCTATCGATGTCTTTTCGGGTTTGCACCCGGGTGTCACCCACATATATGCCCTCGGGAGGTAAATAGAGGCCTTTCACCCCATCTTCATAGCGAATTTTGGCAACGGGAGCCCCACGACCCGGTGAGTGAATAAAATCGACAATTTCAAAGTCATATTTCATCTCTCCTTCCTTGAATGGTCGATATTTTACCGCACCGATATGTCGATGTCCAGGACTGCGAGCCCAAGTATGTCCATAGCCTTTTCTCTGTGCTAAGATACGTTTTCCCATTTAAATCACATAAATTTTTATTTCGTAAACCAACTAATATAGAGAAATTAATGCTTAAAACTTTAAATTTTTTATTGTTTTTGCGGTAATACAAACCATAAAATAGAAGTTGAAATTAAAGCAAATCATCCTTGAGTAATTGGTCGATATCGTAATTGAATGCTATGGGGACTTCTCTATCTAAAAATTCTCCGGCAATGTTTGTCATGAGTAGTTTTTTGGCATCCTCGAGATTATCAGTTTGCCCAAGTACCCATCCAAGTTTTACATAACCAACTTCCGGCATCATATTTTTTCCGGGGAGGACTCCCATATCAAGCAGTTCCCGTCCAGTGGAATATACGTTCATGCCTACAAATCCATGAAGTGTTTGGGAGGTCATCAATACTAGTATATCCTCTTCGATGGCACGCTCAATCGAGTCATAAATCCGTGTAGCGACGTGTCCTAAGCCCGTTCCCGCCAGCAAAAGTCCTTTATATCTTTTATCAATATAATAGTGAATCATTTCGCTGGTTAATCCAGGATAAAAATAGACGAATCCAATTTTCTCTTCGAAATCGGTAAGGGCAGTAGTCTCTCGTCTTTTTTTATCTTTTTTATGGTAGTCATCTGTAAACATGCGAATAGTTCTATTCTGAACCATACCCATTGGAATATCATCAATAGTCCGAAAGGTATGTCGATATGAGGTATGCATTTTTCGTACTAAAGTCCCTCGATGGATGAGTCCGTAATCGTGTGAGGAGGATCCAAGCATAACAAGCGTCACTTCTGCGATATTGGAAGTGGCAACGGTGGCGGCATTGATGAGATTCATCGCAGCATCTGATGATGGTCGATCCGAACTTCGTTGACTTCCGACTACCACCACGGGAATTGAGAGATCTTTAAGCATAAAGGAAAGCGCCGCCGAGGTATATCCCATTGTATCAGTACCATGGGGGATGATTATCCCGTCCTTTCCTGAATTAGCAAGCGTTTCGATTTGTTGGGCTAACTGTTGCCAATGGGTCGCTTGCATATTTTCGGAAAAGATCTTAAACGCAATTTCGGTCTCGAGATTACAAATCTCCGCCAATTCAGGTACTGCACTAAATAATTCTCCAGGACTGAATGCTGGAATAACGGCTCCCGTGGTATAGTCAAGTCTGGAAGCCACAGTACCTCCCGTCCCTAAGAGCGTGATCTCGGGAAATCCTTCCGTTTTCGGAAATTCTTTTTCTGGGATTTTATATTTAGCTTCTTTTTCACCTATTTTTTCAATCTTTGTGATGTCATCAACGTTTATCCCAATATTATAATTATTTTCCAATTTTATTTCTATAAATCCTGCTTTCGAATATTCATATCGGGGCAAGAGAATTCCTTCATATTTAGTAGTCTTAGTTTTCACTTTTACGATATCCCATAGTTCTAAATTATGTTTATTTAAGAACTCTTTCGCGTCCTCCCTATAACCTTTTAAATTCTCACTCATATTATTCCATCTCCTTTATCTTTTTTTGAAGTGCTGTTTGTAATTTTTTAGATACAATTGCCCCATCGATTTTCCCTCTCAATTTTTTCATCGCATCCCCCATAAGGGGTCCCATAGCGCGCATTTTTTGATCTTTAATTAATTTCTTATTTTTGCTGATAATCCTCTCAACGATTTCTGTCAACTCATCTTCCGAGACTTTTTCTATATTTAATTTCTCCTTTATTTCTAGAATGGAGAGAGAAGGGTTATCAGTTTTCGCAGCCATTAGGTCTTCGATCGCCTCTTTTCCAATCTCCTTTAAGGCTAATAATTCAAAGATTTCTTTATAATCTTCTTCTGTTATATTGGAAATATCCTTACCATCTCGTTTAAGGGCAGTGGTAGTTTCCAGTAAGGTAGTAAGGATAAGAGTGGGATTGTCCGGATAAGTTTTAAGAAGAGAGTCAAATAAATCTAATGAGCCGTTGAAAATGAGCTCTTTAATGATTCTCTCCTCTGTATCGTATTTCTTTGAATACTGTTGTATGATTTCCCAAGGATATTCGGGTAATTGCTCTTGAACAGATGCGACTTCCTTATCCGTATTCAATATTGCTTGAGAATCCGTGTCGGGATAAAGTCGTGCGCCTCCGTGTAATTCTCTTAGGAATTCTGTGTTACCATTTTCGAGGGCTCTTCTGGTTTCAGGTGGGACACCTTTAAAACTAAATTTAACCCTATCGATGATAACATTCATCGCTTTCTGAATTTGATTTTTTTCTCCGAGTATTAACACAAGACAATCTCCCTCCTCAAATTCTAATGAGTCTTTGAGGGTTTGAATATCATTGCTAGAGAAACCATAGGATGTTAAATCCTCATCTGAGTGAATCAAGCCCTTTAAACCAGAGATTGATTGAACTTTACTGCTGACTTCTGTTCCAAATCGGTAATCGGGCATTAATTCCATTCCAAAAACGCCTTCAAACTGTTTGAAATTGATTCCGATTAGTGTTTTACCTTTTTTAATACCATTTGCGATAAATTTGCATTTTGTTGAGGATAATTTTTCTGAAATATCGATGGTTTCTCCGATTGATTGTTGTGTGTTTAATCCTAAATCCTCTAATTTTTGTTTAATTTTTAGAAGATTGAGCTGTCGTGAGATTTCATGATTGATCAAAAGCGGAATCCAGTCCAATTTTTGGACACCTTTAATCTCAATCCTCGTGCCTCCTTTAATGCTTACATTAATATCTTGTCTTATAGAGCCGAGTACTTTTTTGACATTTGTAGACCATAATAAGAGACCTAAGCGTTCGGCACATTCTCTACATTCATCGGGATCATTGATATCGGGTTTAGTAGTCACCTCCACCAAGGGTATTCCTAATCTGTCCAATCTGAAGTAATTGGTTTTCTCGATGGTATCGATTCTACGTGCCGCATCTTCCTCCAAACAGATGATATCGATACCGATTTTCTTTCCATTTTCCAGTTCTACATATCCCCCGTTTGCTAGAATCATAGTCCTCTGAAAACCACAGGGAACACTTCCATCAAGATAATTTTTTCGGCATACATGCATTTCTTTGATGATATTAGAGTTTAGGAGGAGCGCGATCTCTATTGCGATTTTTTTCGCTTCTCTATTACAATCAAAGGGAGGTGTCTCATCAATTTCATAAGTACACATCACATCATTATAGCATTCATAGACAATTTTCATCTCTTTTTCATATTCAGTCAACATCGCCTCATCGTACGTTCCCATCTCCCCTAAGACAGGTCTCATCTCTCTAATTAGAGTAAAATCGGGCTCTCTCGTTCCTTGTAGATTGTTTGGGCATCGGCAAAAAAGTTTCGTTTCCGAATCCAGCTGCTGATGGATCTCTAAACCACACTTTAAGCCTAGTTGTTCGTAATCATAATCTTCCATATTTATCATAAATTCTCTCTATTATATTATTTTTTTTGCCATAAAATATGTAAATTCGAAAAAAAAATCTAAAAAATAAGAAAGCAATTAGCTAATAAATTAGACTATAGATAAAATTTTCCGTTGTGTTCCTTAATCTCTGTAATTTTGGAGAAATTGTCTAAAAGAAATGCTCTCTGCTCCTTATTATTCTGCGGTAGCCGAATTCTGAAGATAATAGGATTTTCATTTTCAATATCAATCCAATGGAGTCTCTCGAAAAAGTATAGGAGAGTAAGTATTTGATCTCCTTTTTGTCCATAATGTTCAATATCCTTCTGTATTCTCTCAAGCCATCTTTGTTTAGAAAAATCATCAGCAAAATCTACTATAACATCTTTATCTTCTGCCATTTTCATCCACAAATAATAATCTTCATCTTTAAGTAATCTCTGATATTGCGTAAAATAATTGAGATTGTGTTCTAAGAGTGTCATAAATTTTCGTTTTAAGAATTTATTTTCAAAAAAGAGATCGGTCGCCTGTGCATCAATTCGATAATAAGAATCTTTTTCTGAATAAATAAAATCCTCAATTTTAATACCTAATAATCCAAATATAGCGCTAAAAAATTTTATATTTTCATAAATGATATTTTTATAGATACTCACTGCCTCAATTCGAAAACGCGGATATGTTGAATCCTCATGAGTAATAAGTTCAAAATTAAGATAAGAGCAGATTTTATTTTGGCTGAAATAATTTTTAATTCGTTTAAGAAAGGTCTCGATTTTATTGATATCTCTTTTTTTTAAGAATCTCTTGAAAAAATCATGCATTTGAGAGAAAAAGTGAATGGTCCTCTCATAATCGATTTTTGTATATTTATTCGTCTCTACAACCATTTCATATAAAGGGATTAATGCTTTAAATGAAAACTCATCATAAAAGGAATAAACTTCTTGATCAACAAATCTATCAAAGTCCTCAAGAGTCTTTCCCTCTTCAAAAGCATTTAAGACATTTTCCATAACACTCGTATAAAATGCAGATATACTTTTATATCTCTTATCTTCTGGATTTTCCTTGTTTTTTTTGGATACATACCTTTGGATCCAGTCTTTTAGGGCAGGAGAGATCGAAATACATTGTTGAGATGTCTTTTTTCTGGAAAGATATTTCTTAGATGTCATAATGATAAATATGGATTGCTTATTCAAATATATTAGAATATAATATATGGAATTACCATATTAAAATAAATTTTATTAATAAAGAACGGAAGAGATAAAAGATAATATATAATTAAAAATACATTTTTCTCTATATCAATTATAATCTTAAGTATGAAAGAAATATCAATCTGCACTACTTACAGACTACTTTTTTCCCAAAATAAATCCTAATATATCTATTTTAAATGGAAAAGTGATATAATATTATAAAGACATAGGGAACCTCTCAGGAGCGGGAGGGATTTTCTAAATAAAGGTTAGTTTGATTTTCAATATTTTGGAGATTTTAATATAAAAATCAGAGATGTTTGGAAACATAGGGTCCATCTAATGTGTAATCTAAATCATAAAACCAATCCCGTACCCCAATACCTGAAATCACGGTAATTTTTTTTGCATCAAACTCTTCTTTGGCAATTCGTTCAGCTTCTTCCAATAGAGAAGTTCCATATCCCCTATGTTGTAATTGATTTTCAGCATATGGTTGAGTATCCTTTGCTACTAATTCTCCCACAACTTTTATTTCTCTCACAATTAAGGTATGCCCATCATTCAATTCAGGTCTATGAGCAAATTCAGAAGGTTTTCGAAGTCTGAGGTAGCCGATTAAATAATCCTCCTTTTGATTCTCATATGAAAGAAAGATCTCATTCCCTTTCGAAGCATTATAATCAAAGCGGGAGAGTTGAATATTTTCCAGAATAGAGCCATCAATTTCTGCACTCCGGTTTTTAATTCCGATTTCTCTGCATCGAATACAATTACAACTCACATTCATATCATTCATTCTATTCTTTACTAATTGTCTTAAATTACTCTTTTTGCATCCCGCCTCAATTAATGGAGCAGGAATATCTCGCATTATCCTCTGGATACGGACATAGCGAGGGATCTGTTGCTTCCAGTTGGCAATGAGCTCGGTCAATTTATCCAGTGAATATGGTGTATATTTCCCCCTCTTCCATAATCTAAATAACTCGGTCCCCTTAATCACCAAACAAGGGTAAATTTTAAGCATATCAGGTCTATAATCGGGATCAACGAATAATTTTTCAAACATTTTAACGTCTTTTTGATAGGTACTGCCGGGTAAGTCGGGCATTATATGAGCATTTATCTTTAATCCTGCGTCTTTAGCTATTCTTATTGCCTCTTTACTATCTTCCGTGGAATGGCCTCTATTAACTAATTTATATATCTCATCATAAATGGTTTGAATCCCAATTTCAACTCGTGTAGTGCCATATTCAAGCATTCTATCAACATGTGGTTCTTTACAATAATCGGGTCTCGTTTCGATGGTAATACCAATTACTCTTCGTTTAGAAGATTCGGCAAGTTTAATCGCCTCTTCTAAGGAATCTGTGCGATTATCTATAATTGCTTCAAGAGCTCCTTTTACAAATGTTCTTTGATATGAAATATCAGCAGAGAGGAATGTACCCCCCATTATTATAAGTTCAATCTTGTCCACCGTATGCCCGATTGCCTCAAGATCCTCAATTCTACTTCTCACTTGTTTATAAGGATCATATCCATAATGTATAGATCTCATCGCAGCGGGCTCTCTACCAGTATAGGATTGTGCAGCTTTTTGATCGGGTTGAGATTCTGTCCCTGGGCAATAGATACAATTCCCTGGACATTCAAGTGGATAGGTCATGATAGCGATTACAGACACCCCAGAAATACTTCGCGTAGTCCTTCTTCTTAGTTTCTTATTAAGAAATCTCCTCTCTTTTTGTGTAAGTTCCAAATCATTAAGATAATCAAGGACAGTCGCATTCTTAATAACTCCATCATATTGAAATTTCTTAGCAAACCTTCCTTTAATATTTGTTATTTTGGAACGTGGAGTTTCAGGATTATCTAATAAGTAATGAATAGTCTCATATGCAATATTCTTGATCTTATCTTTATCCTTAGAAGTGATTGAGTTCATTTTCCTCTTAGCATTTACCAGAAATTTAGAGTCACTATAGATATTGAAGGAAAAAACAAATATTTTATCTTAATTTTGAAGGTATAAGCAGAATATATCATTTCAAATAATTTTTGTTCAAAAGGATATTTTTCTTCCAGTAATATCTCTTTTATATTTCCCAAAATCATCAATTTGTCGCAAGATTTCAGAATGAAATACTGGTCCATCTTTACAGACTAATAAGCCCAAAGGATCTAAAGAACATAATCCGCATAAACCGCAACCGCATCTCATCATTCTCTCAAGACTCGCCTCAAGAGGTATACTATGTTCTTCGCATATTCGAAAGACTTCTCTCATCATTAATTCTGGACCACAAGTGTATGCTAATGCATTTGAAAGCTTTTGTTGAGAGTAGTTATCAAGTTCTTCTCGAAATATTGTAGATGCGTACCCCTCGGAACCAAAACTTCCATCATCCGTACAATATATCAAGTTAGAAAGATCTGTTTGAAATGTTCCAAACTGGCTAATAAAGATAAGATCCGCTTCCCTCTTTGCTCCTTGAATCAACGTTAAATTAAAGTCATTGCTCTTCAATTTCTCTGCTAAAAATTTTAGAGGAGCGATACCCGTCCCACCACCAATTAGAAAAACTAGTTTTGAATTATCCTCGGGTATCGTAAAATAATTCCCTAATGGACCTCTAACACCAATATAATCCCCTACAGAAAGGTTACATAAAGCTTTTGTACATTCACCAACATCTTTTACTGTAATTGTCCAATTACCTTCAAGATCTGCCCCAGAAAGAGACATTGGCACCTCGTCGACTCCAGGTACCCAAACCATTATAAATTGCCCTGCTTTCGGAAGAATGTTGTAATCTTTTACATCTTTCATATTAAAACTAATATTTACTATTCCATCACATTCTTTTTCCATCTTATCCACTCTTACCGTTTTGATTTGATTATTAATCAAAAATCAGGCACCTCCTGAAGTTCAAATTTATGAGCTCCTCCAATTAAATCAGAGAGTGAGCTATAATCATTTTCAATTAAGAAGTATTCTAAATCTTTATTAATTGTCTTTAAGAGCTGCACACCATTATAGAACGCTGTACCGATTTGCACCGCACTCGCACCCGCTAATATAAATTCTATAACATCTTCCCAACTGAATATTCCTCCGCATCCAATAATCGGAATATGTAGCGCTTCATAAAGATCATAGACTTTTTTTACCGCAATCGGATGGATTGCTTGACCAGATAACCCTCCACTGCCGTGGGATAAAATAGGTCTTTTTGTATTAACGTCAATTGCCATAGCTGCTATTGTATTAATCGCAACCACGGCATCGGCACCTCCTTTTTCGGCGGCAAGTCCAATTTCCGTAATGTCGGTCACATTAGGATTAAGTTTTACAAAAAGCGGTATAGATATTTCTCTTTTTAGCGATTTCACCAAGGAGCTAGTAAGATCTGGATTTATTCCGATTGAAGAAACTTTAGCGTGTGGACAAGAAATATTTATTTCTATCGCGTCGCATCCATAATTTTCCGCTTTTAGCGCTACTTCAATATATGATTCAATTGTATCTCCAAAAATACTTACAATCAAAGGGAAATCGAACTGTTTAATTTTCTCGATTTCCTCTTGAAATTCATTTATTCCTGGATTCGCCAATCCTACACTGTTTATGAATGTTTTTGAGAACAACTCAAAAATGGATGGATTTTTATAGCCTTTTCTTGGTCTTGGTCCAATCGATTTAGAGGTTATTGCTCCCGCCCCAGCATCCATCACTCTCTTCATAGAAGAATATGAGACACCTAATATCCCAGATGCTAAAATTAAAGGTGATTTTAATTTTAGTCCGCAAATGTTTGTGTCCAGCATTATTATTATTTAAGCATCAAACATTAATAATATTACAAGTCTATATATAAGAGCGGCTATAAAATGGAATGCTATATTATTGATACCTTAATTGGGATTTTTGCTCTAGATAACGGAGGGAATCTTTTGAATTACAGGGATTTTAATACTAATCTACAAAAATCAATAAACTTCTTTAATAATCTTGATCAAGGAGAATTATCAGAAGAATATCTAAGCCTATTAAACGAGCTTAAAAACTCTGGGTTTGATGTATTTATATATGATAATGAAAATCTGGCAAATATCACAACGGATAAAATAGATATGACTATTAAATTGGATACATCTTCATTAGAATTTAAAAATTTTCGTTTATCCCTAATTGAGAGATTAAAATCAATCGGATTGACTTATTCGGAAGACGAAATTTCGAAAAGATATAAAGAGATTAGCGAAGAATTAATCCGACAAAAAGTTAGAGAAGCGGGGGAAAAGAAGGATAAATCCATTATTCAAGTAATCGAAACATTAGATACTCTCAAAGACACAATAAGTCAATTTTCAAGCCGACTAAGAGAATGGTACGGATTACATTTCCCGGAACTTACAGACAAAATTATCGAAGATAATATAGCGTTAGCCAAAATTGTTGCGAAAATAGGAAACAGAAAGAATTATAATAAAAAGAGATTCCAAGAAGAGTTTGAATTTCCCCAACAGCTTATAGAAAAGTTAATAAATATGTCTAAGAAATCAATGGGCGCTAAAATAGACCTAAAGATGGTGAAAGAGTTCGCCAACCAGATACTTTTAATGGATGAATATAGAATATCATTGGAATTGCACTTAGAAAACTTAATGGAAGCTACTGCGCCGAATATTCAAGCAATTGTGGGTTCACTAATAGGTGCTAAATTAATTGCAAAAGCTGGTAATCTTCGAAAATTAGCGTTTATGCCGGCTTCAAGAATTCAGTTATTAGGTGCCGAAACTGCGTTATATCGACATCTAAAAACGGGACAAAAGCTTCCAAAGCATGGAATTATATTTCAATGGCAACAAATCAGGGGAAATCCCCCATGGGTTAGGGGAAATATAGCACGATTAATCGCGGGAAAATTGGGTTTAGCAGCAAAAGTAGACTACTTTTCTGGCGATTTTATTGGTGACCAATATGCCCAAGAAATTGAAGAAAAAATAGAAGAGATAAAAGAAAAGTATCCCACCCCCCCAGAAAGAAAACCAAAGAAAAAACGAAAATAGCGAGTTGATTTATAATAATGAACAATATTAAAATCCGAAAACATCCAAAAATTTATAACGTTTTCATATCGGGTCCATTAAGCAATCCACGTTTATATACAAGGAATTTAGTTCCAGGAAGGAAAATATACGATGAAAAATTAATCAAGAGTGAGGGTATAGAATATAGAAGTTGGGATCCGGAACGCAGTAAACTCGCAGCGATTTTTATAAATGATCCATCAACAAATTTTTTGAAAAAGGGGATTAAATGTCTTTATTTAGGTGCCGCCTCTGGAACTACTGTTTCTCATCTCAGCGATATATTACCAAATGGAATCATATATGCTGTGGAGTTTGCCGAACGGAGTATGCGTCAATTAATTCAAAACACTTCTGATAGAAAGAATATCATTCCAATTTTGGCCGACGCTCGACATCCTGTAGAATTTGCAAACACTATATTCACAGATATAGATTTAATATACCAAGATGTAGCTCAACCGACGCAAGCAGAAATAAGTGTAAAAAATGGAGATTATTATCTAAAAGAAAAGGGAAAGTTAATATTGGTTATTAAATCTCAATCTATTGACAGTGTCTCTAAGTCCGAACAAGTATATAAAGAAGAGAAAAAATTCCTAGAGGAATCGGGATATTCAATTCAAGAAAGCATCAATATTCACAATTTTGCAAAAAATCACATCGTATTAATCTCAGAGAAATGATTTGTTTAAAGATTGCGTAGTGTTTACTAGGTTAGATATCTAATCGAATTCCTATATTTCACTCAAAATATTGAGTTATTTTTTTATTATATAGTTCTAAGTCTAACATTTTTTTTGTCGTTTCCCATGTTTTTCTTGCAAAGGGAGGTGCTTTTTTTTCTGATCGTATCCATTCTCTCAAAAACTTTGTAGTTTTTTTATCTGATGGATATCCTGATCCCAAATCTGAATATCCTAAATTAAGATATTTTTCCCTTAGATTATCGATGATTACATCTCGTTTATGTTTTGCGATTATGGAAGCTGCAGAAACAATAGGATATTTCTCATCCGCTTTATGTTCTGAGATTATCTTATGAGGTATATAATTTAACTTCTCGACGATAAACTCTCTGAATCTTTCTTCGCTCGTGTCTGCGGCATCCATATAAATAATATCAGGTTTTAAATCATTGATAATTTGTGCGAATTTGTTTATTTCAAGCATATTCAAGTTAATAGCCTTCTCAATTCTTTGGTCTATTTCTTGAGTTGATACAATCAGTTCTTTATAACACACACACTGAGTCTTTATTAATTTTGAAAACGTGATTCGCTTTTTTTTACTTAATTGTTTTGAATCTTTTACATTTATCTCCTCTAAATATTTCAAATTCGACTCAGTAAAACAGACACCACATACCACTAGCGGACCTAAGACGGGACCTTTCGGGTGGATGAACGATATGTTCTATAAACTCCCGGCCTCATCAATCCCGCACACTAAATAATTTTTCATAACCTATATTATTCTCAGATATATGATACAATAATGTTTAAATCTAATTATTTGAAATTTATAAAAGCACTATATCTGAATTGAAGAAAATTTACTAATACTAAAAAGAATAATTTTCCAATAAAAGGGGAAAAAGATTTTTAAATTTCAAGAATGATTCTATGATGCTGGTTTTTCTGAACCTTGAATAAATTCAATAAATTCATTCTCATCATCTATTTTTTCTAATTTTTTAATCTTAATAACGGGGATCTGTTCTTTTTTAAGAAGTTGCGGGATTTTTATATCATCATTAATAATCCAGAGTGAGTGTTTGTGAAATAATTTAGCAAATATTCGAAGATAACTTAAATTAATCTTTCTGAGATGCTCTTTTATATGGGAAATTTCGGAAAAGAGGGGATAAAAATTACTTTCACAATCAAGTTCTAAATCTTTTGAAGAGATAATCATTTCAAATGGAAATCTCCCCTTTTTGTAAAAATATGATCTGATACCGATATCCCTAATAACGTTTTGTATATGTTCTTCAAAAGGATTAAGGTCTTGGTTCTTTTCTACACCCTCTTCCTTAAAATCGAATTTAAATCTCCAATTTAAAACGTTGATATTTCGTAAGAATGTATCGGTTCCTAATACGGCCTCTAATTTCTCGGCAACTTCCATAGAAGGGCGCATATTTTCACTTTCATATGAACAGATGGTGCGTTTTGTCACACCAATTCTTTCTGACAATTCTTTTCTCGAGATTTTTTGCTCTTCTCTTACTTCTTTCATAAGTTCTCCGTCAAGAAAAACAACGCCACCACCTCTCCGAGCCAATATAAATGGGAAAAGTTGATATTTCAATATGTTTTCTAAAGTATCGATCGTGATGAAGGGAAGATCTTCTCGTAAATAAATTGTATTATCTTCAAGATTTTGATATCTGTTTCTAACTCCAATTAGAAGAGGTTTTGATTTGAGGATCTTGGAGAGAATCTTGATGCCTCTCAGCATATCGATATCAATATTATCGATGTTAGAAAAAGCTTTTACAATAAAGACTAAATCATTTTTTTTCACAATGAAATCGTAACAATAATTTTGTCGCTTGGAATCGAAATTAAAGGTAAAAATTTCAAAATTTGCTTTCTTCAGTAATTCTTCAATCTTTTGTAAAATTTTTTCCATATCCTATTTATATTATGATAATGCTTTTTAAAAATTTTTTTTGTTATCAGAAATAAGAGGTGGTTCAGAAGTAATATTTGAATATATTGAGAATTTCTTTACCCGTATCAGTGATAAAAATTTTCTTATTTCTTTTATCTTTTGACACGTTAATGTAGTTTAATTCAGAATTTAGTCGATTCAGATATTTCTTACTCTTCATATATTTGCTTGCTTGAAGCTTTCTCTCGTCTTTATTTTTGCTCTTTAGTGTGAGAATATTTTCCGTATATAAACTTTCTACCAAATTCTTTTTAAAAATGTATTTTTGTCTTGAATCGTCATATTGTTTGTCTTTATACCGCTCAGTAATCATTCGTTCAATCAATCTCAAGATATCTACATAAATTTTTTTTGGTTTTTTTATTGGGAAGGTTAATGGTTCTTTAATTATCATTTCACCTTTATGTTCTGGACCTTCCCCCATAGGGTCATATTTTGTAGAGTAAACATAGTAAATATCACAATTCCATAATTCTGAAGCTTCTACAGATGCGATTGCGGTGACCTTCGATCCGGATCCAACATTGATATAAATCTTACAATTTTGGTTTTCTTCCCGTTCTTTTTTGATGATTTTAGAAAGCTCTTGCATAACTTCAATATAATCTGTATAGTCAACCTCCTTTTGAATTATCTCTAATTGTGGTAGATTTTCCTTTAGTAAACTGAGATTTTTTTCTAAATACTCCAAATTCTCATCCTTTTGGCCCGTTTCACGAATAATTGCGGTAAAATAATACATGGTGTTTGGTGGATGGTTTAGTAACGGATTAGTTATACGGTGGGTCTCTCGGGAATTGAATACTATATGAACTTGTTTAATGAACATAATAATCACTTCTTATAAATAGTGTTAAATGAAAGGTATTAATAAGTTTAATTAAAAATCGTTTAGTAATATTATTTCCCTAACAAATCCCAACGAATAAAAAAGGTAATAATGACGTCTAGATATTTATACTTTTTTTAAAAGGTTGATGATCAAATCTTACGATCAAAAAATGGTCTCCTTAAATTTAAAAATATTTGATTCTAACTTTTCTCTAAGGTAGATAATTATGAATGTATATATAATGTACGACACCCAGTTTGGAAATGGAAAGATCTTAGCGGAGGCATTCAAAAAGGAATTATCTGGTGAATATGAAGTCAAAACGGGGGATGTAAAAGATATAGACCCCCAAAAAGTCGCAAATGATAACCCAGACGTGTTGATATTAGGTGGAGCCATCCGGATGTTTCGAGGAGCAACAAAATCAAAAAAATGGCTAAAAAAGTTAGACAAAGAATTAAGTTCTAAAGGATATAATATTAAATATGCTACAGAGTTCTTGACCCATGGATTGCCCACTGATAAAGTACAAGGATTCAAAAAAAGGTATCATAAAAAGCTCGAAAAGGCATCTAGTATTAAAAATATATATCCAGAAATATTGACCGCTCGAGTAAAGGAACAAGAGGGTCCTATATTAGATTCAGAGATGGAAAAAGCTCAGAATTACATTCAAGAATTTATAAAGTGGATAAAATAATTAGATCGTTCTTCTCCAATTTTTGTTTGAAATATTTCATACACTTTTTTTTTATTTATTATTTATTTGATCTTTCTTGTAATTCTTGATATTCATGTAAAAAGCAAAGATTAAACACATTGAGATAATCAAAAGGTTTTTTTTAAATCCTTCAAATATAAAATCATTCAAGTTATCATAAATGATGTTAAATGCTAAAAATAGATGAAGCAAAATTTACCGAAATCGAGAAGTCAGATTTTCCCGAGTTGTGTGAACGAAAGGGAGTCGGACATCCGGATTCTGTCTGTGATGCGGCAGCCGATCTAAGCTCTCGGATGCTTTGCAAATATTATTTCGAAAACTTTGGACGATATTATCACCATAATGTCGATAAAGCGGCTTTAGTCGGAGGAATAGCCAAACCAGAATTTGGTGGAGGCAAAATTTTAGAACCACAATATTTTCTCATCGTAGGAAGAGCAATCAACCAAATATTCAGAGACGATAAATTGGAATATATTCCTGTCGCAACAATTGTTCTTGATGCGTGCCGACAAGTAGTATCAGATGTATTTAGAAATTTAGATTTAACCTCACAAATTCAATTTGATTATGCGGTAAAACCAGGTTCAATCGATCTTACTGGAGTTTTTGAAGAATCGGATGTAATGGAACAGATTCCTTTGGCAAATGATACGAGTTTTGGTGTGGGATTTGCTCCATTATCTGACTGTGAAAGGATCACCTTAGAGACGGAGCGCTTACTTAATTCCGACAAATTTAAGGATAAATGTCCCGGTTCAGGGGAGGATATTAAAGTAATGTCCACTAGAACGGGAAATAAAGTAGACATCACCATAGCGAATGCGATGGTAAGTAAATATATTCTAGATAAAGGAGAATACAGTAATTATATCGATCAAATAAGAGATTCTACCCTCGATTTGGCTAATGAATTAATTCCTGAAAGAGATGTGAATGTCTCGGTAAATGTTGGAGATAATATTGATCAAGATATTATGTATCTTACAATTACAGGAACGAGTGCGGAAGCAGGAGATGATGGCGAAGTTGGCCGTGGAAATCGAGCGAATGGATTAATCACTCCATGTCGAACTATGTCACTTGAAGCCGTCTGCGGAAAGAATCCTATCAACCATGTAGGAAAAATATACAACGTCCTCGCCAATAATATGGCAAAAAGAATATATGAAAAGGGAGAAGGCGATATTAAAGAAGTACATGTAAAATTATTGTCCCAGATCGGTCGCCCAATTACCGATCCCTGGGTAAATTCGATATCTTTGATCCCCGCTGATAACGTTTCCTTTTCAAGTATTGAAAAAGTTGCCAAAGAAGTCTCTGATGAATTATTGACCAAAGAAAACATTATAAATCTCAGAGAACGTCTGATAGCCGGAAAAGAACAAGTATTTTAATACATATATTAGATAAGTGATCAATCCTTATTTTTATTCTTTTTTTCAAAATTTCATATCCCTATATTGTATTTGTGAGGAGTTTTAAGGGAAAAATCTTTAAAATTATAAATGAAGATCTTAATTATATTATAATTTGATATGGTTTCGAAATAGAGACTAACATGAGTTTAGATAAATGGATTAAGTCGGATGAGAAGAAGGAAGAGAAAGAGGAGAAACCAGAAAAAAAGAGACTAGAGACTGAAGTTATCAAAAAACCTAAAGATGAGAAATCGAAAAAACAAGAAGAACCTCCGAAATTAAAAAAATTTGTGCTCATATGTTCAAATTCTAAGTGCAATTATCAAAAGACATTGATGAAACGAGAGCTCTCAGATAGAGATAAGATATGCCCTCGATGTAAGAAGGAGATGAAAGTGAAAGAAGCATAAATTATGATTATATTATGGCGGTGCTTTGAGTGGTGTTTCGAGATTAAGTTTCCGTTCACAATATGGGCATGTGTCTTTCTTTTTCTTATATTTCAAAATGAGGTAAATTATATAGCCAAGACCGAAAGTTAAACACACAAAAAAGAAGATGAGTTCATGATACTTATGATCAAAATTTTTTCTGCGTGGTAGAACCATACGTTCGCAAGTTGGACAGTACACTTTTTTATCTTTCACTTTACTCAACAATTAGAATAATGTAGGATATAATATATAATTAAAAAAGCTTTTTAAAAATTAAAACCTCTCTTTATTTTTTTAAAGCACGTAGAAAATTTGTTAATTGATGTTCTTTTGGATTTGTTTCAGCTTTCTTGCGGGGCGACCCACGTAAATCCATCCTTTTTCAAGTATTTGATTAATCTGAGTATAACTTCCCATACCAAGGATACTTCCCTCTTCGACATAGGTTCCAGGTGCAACAACGCTATATGCACCAATAGTCGCACGGTCTCGAATGATCGTTTTTTTAATTAATAATCTATCATCTAAAATTAAGGAACTTAATATTATAGCACCTTCGCCTAGGATTGATTCTTCTCCCAAATCAATAAAATCAGTATCAATATAGCTGTCAAGAACCCCTGCGCTCGAGGGCATAGTGAGATTGAAGAATTTGAGGGGGAATATTTTTGCCCATGGAAGTGGAAAATAATCATAGATTTTCATAATAAATTCTTTAATGGTTTTTCTCATACAATAGAAGAAATAATCTCTATTTTTTATCGAACGCTTAAACTGACCTTCTTTCGGAAGGTGAAGTAGATTAATAAGTACTAAATATAATTTCCCAAAGAAAAACAGTGTCAGAATCAAGATACCGAAATAAAGGAGAAGATGACCAGGTAAGAAAATGAGAAGGATGGGCAAAGTAAAAAGATGATACAGCAATTCAAAATAGGATAAAAAATTGATGGATGTAAAAAATATAGCTGGCCATATCATCAAAAACTTCAGAATAAAGAATCTATTTTCCTTCAGATTGTTTCCTTCGATAATTGTAAAATCGTCTGACATAATAATATAATAATTTAGTTTTTATATGGGCTTAAAATTAAGAATTTTTATTAATTCTTCTTCTGTTTTAATTTTTTTTACAGTAGCATCGAAATATACCGAATTTGAATCTAATACATCATTTTTAGAAGTTATAGAGAATGGCAGAACTGTAGTATTTTTTTTAATATGTGTTCCAGGACCAATACAACAGCCATCACTCACAACTACCCCATCTTCTATTTTTACTCCTTTTACGGTTAATTCTTTATCCCATAACTGGTTTGTAAGTAGTATTTTTCCTAAATATGCGTTTTCTCCCACATTTATAAATTCTTTTGCTAAATACATATCTTCTATTACACAATCTTTTCCAATATGACAATTTCCGATAAAATTAAAAACACTTTTAATGAGCCATGGATATGGACCTCTTTGAATTTTCCATTTAATATATCGCAGCAGAAAAGAGCGAAGAAAATAAAAATCATAATCTGCAGATTTATCTTTCCAATGGAATACACCTTCCTTTGGGGTATTGATTTTACAAATTATATAATAACAAATTTTAGTGATGAGCACAGTGAGAAAGATATTGCTCAGATGTAAGGTCAAAATTACGGGAGGTGTGAAAGTCAGGACCAACATAGAAAAATTATTAAGAAAAAAACTAGAAGCCGAAGGTTTAGCGATTACCAGAGGATAAAAAATTTTACTTGTGTAAAAATATATTGCTATTAATATCGGCATATAGGCAAAAAAATACAACAATAGGAAGAGTCCTACATAAGTTGGAATCTTTTTGATAAATTTTCCCGTTGGTTTTGAAGACTCAATCGATTGATTTAGATTTTCTGACGGTTCCAAGTGAGAATATGACAGATTTAAATTTGAAAGCTTATCCACGTAGTTTACTAAGTCACTTTTTTTACACTGTTTTATGGCAGGATATCCTGAATAAACAGAATCCATTTCTAAAGTCTGATGATATTGAGTCATGGAAAGTGTATTTAGCACGGTATTTTTTTGTAGGATTGTTCCCGGAGATATGTAACTATGGGGCCCGATCACCACATTATCTTCAATAATAATTTTTTTAATAACCAAGTAATCTCCAAAAACCATGCAAGATTTGATAAAAGAACCCTTTCCTAGAGTGATATTTTTACCGAATTCAATAAATTCTGTATCCATATTTGCATTATTTATACTATTTGAAAAAGATGTTTTGACTCCAAATAACGTGAGAGTAAGATTATTTAGAACAGAGGAGGGGAGAAGACTAATAATCCAAATCGGCCACTTTTTTATAACAGATCGAAAGCTCCAAAAATAAAAATCTCGGTCTTCCCTTGTTCGTTTGAAGATTCCTTCTTTTGGTGGATGAATTAAATTTATTAAGATGAGTAATAACTTCGCGGTAAATAAAGCGGAAAATACCAATATAAAATAACCGATAAAAACTTGAATTGGAAAGGTCAAAAAGAGAAGAATTATACTATGTTTTGTTAAATTGAAAAATAGCAAGGATTCAATGATGAGAATATAAAAGCTTATCCAAATATTAATTCCATAAACAATTAAAAAGGAACGTGAAACTATAGTATTAGAAGAGTAGGGGCCATCGTGAGTAGATACGGGAAAACTGGTCATATGGATTTTACTCTAACATTGGAATTGTAATATTCTTATGAAACTAATAGAATATTTTTAAATAAATATTATGTTAAAAAAAAATGATAACCAGATTTACTCATCTTCTTCTTTCTTTTTTTCACTTAGAAGATTAAAGGTAGATTTTGCTCCCATTTTATCAAGTCTATCTCGTTCTTTTTTCAGATTGTCTTTATCGTAGTCCTTATCATCATCGTCTGACATCTTATTTTACATAACCCTTTTTTATTTTAGTGTTCAATTCTATTATAACTCTAATATAAAATAAATGATTTTCTCATTTAATAAAATTAACTTTAAGCATCAAAAAAACTTTTATTAAGTAAATCTTGTTTATTCTTTTTAGAAAAAAAATTATATACGAAATATTTATTAGAAGGATCGATTGAATTATGCCTAAATGTTATCATTGTGGTGAGGAATACGATCAATTATTTCAATGTGAAAAATGTAAGCAAAAGTATTGTCATCTTCATAAGGATCCAATTGATCATGAATGCAATCTTGTTCGAGAATCTCTGAATCTCCAAGAAACTTCAAACCAATATGGTTATCAACCTGCTGGAGTTCAAGATCGAAACGCATTGAATTATAACATAGCTCCGCAAAATTTACCGGATCAATCTCCCTACAACCAAGAAACATATATAGACAATGCGGAAAGACGAGGAACTACCGATGGGAGCTTTACATGGTATAGGAGAGAATCGAACATTCCTGAAAATGCTTTTGATCCCAACTCTGGTATTGAATTTAAAGGAATACTTTTTCCCTATAAATCCGAATTCTTGCATCTACTTATTGGGTCGATTTTAATTTTTCTTATTGGACTTCTTGGATTTTATAACCCGGATAATCAGGAAATATTAAATGCGATGGGGTATGGTTGGGTTATATTTATGGTAGCAGGATTTTACACCACAGCATTCCTTTTTCACGAATTTGGACATCGACAGGTAGCACTTCATTTTGGACTCCAAACAAAATTCCGTTTACTAAAGTTTGGGATGATAATAACCTTATTTGGTTTAGCGATGGGTGTTATCTCTCTAGTCACAAAATCACCTTCATTACCCGCATTAGCATTACCTGGGGCTGTAGTCGTACTCGGATTGGATAAAGTTGATCGGACGACGGGATTATGCAAAGCTGCGGGGCCTACTATTAATTTAATCTATGGGACCATTTTATTTATCGCATCCTTTCTAGTGCCAATTTATCCAATCAATTTATTTATAGGAATTTCTGCCTCATTAAATTTTATGCTGGGACTCTTTAATCTTATCCCGGTGGGTATATTAGATGGAGAAAATATTTTTAAGTGGAATAAAAAGGTGTATTTCTTTCTGGTAATTTCGATGCTTGTTTTAATCATTATCAATTATATCTGTATTTATGCACCTTCAGATGTGAATCCCTATTACAATGTGTTGTAAAATTAAAGTAAAAAAAAATATGAATGATACTACTTTTTAATACCTAATTATCCTAGATTGCATTAAATTAAAGTCGGATAACAAAACCAAATTAGAAACAAATAAAAGGTTCAAGTGAAAAATGCCATTTTGCGAATTCTGCGGAAAAGAGATTGGATATTTACCATTTCGATGCAAATACTGTGGTAACCAATACTGTAAAGACCATCGTTTGCCAGAAAATCATGAATGTACGTTCGAGAGAAAACATACACCGTCTGTCCCAACATCCCGGAGGGGTGAAAAGCGAGAACGAGAACGGTATCGTTTTGTCTCATCAGGAACAGAGTCGAAAAAGGCCAAGAAATTCTTGCGAAAGCAGGAAAAGCAGAGAAATAGAGCAAGAAAAATGTTTGAAAGCTCTTCAATGGGTCTTGGAGGCTCCTCAATCACTCTTTATCTCATTATCGCTATCTTTATTATATCTATTGTAGGATCGATTGTTCCAGAATATGTGGGATTAAGTCGTCTAAGTTTCTTCAATTTTTATATCTGGACATTTTTCACAGCCCCTTTCTTTAACTATTCAGAAGGCTTGTTTGGGATTTTCTTCTTATTTATTATAATTTTACTTTTCTATAATATTATCAAAATTATTGAGTTGCGGTTTGGATCGAAATTTTTAGTAACCTTGTATTTGTTTTCCACCTTCATTACCGGGTTAATTTATATAGCAATATGGCTCCCGTTAGACCTCGCGAGTCCAGGAGAGATTGTTTTACCGATTGGGTTAGCATTTGGGGGATTATTAGGGGTAATTTCCTTTATAATCTATTTCAGCTTCGATCGGGAGATGACATTTCTTTTAATGTTTATTCCGATAAGAATGAAGGGTAAAATAATTCTATTGTTATTAGTCCTTCTTAGATTAGTACCAGGACTTTTACTCTACTTATTTTATTTAGATCCTATTGTCCTTGCGTGGTACCTACCAGATCTAGGAGGATTGATTGCCTCATATATCCTTTTTCGTCGTAAATTTCAATATTTCACTTAAATTTTTCTACACTATTTCATATATCCAAAGGATTCTAAACCAAAATTTTTTCTTTTTTAGAGATTTATATATGCTTAAAGAGTGCTAAGTTATTCGAGAAAATGCCCGAGAATAAAAACAACACGATAGCAAAAATTATTGAACTCAATGAAGATCTTATCCGAAATAATGATATGTTAGCAGCCCAAAATAAGGAAATTTTTGAAAATTATAATATCAAGTCGTTCGATATTGTGGGAGCGATTGGGGCGGGAAAAACCGCTCTATTGGAACAGATCGCTAAAGAACTTTCGAGCACATATCGCGTATTAGTAATCAACGGGGATGTTGCGACGCGAGTTGATGCGGATAGGATTGAAAAAGTGGGAGCAAAAGCAATCCAGATTAATACTGGTCGGGAATGCGCATTGAATTCCTATCATATTTCCCAAGTTATTAAAAACATTGATTTAAGCGAGTATGATGTCGTATTTATTGAAAATGTAGGAAATCTCATTTGTCCATCCGATTTTATATTAGGAGTATCAAAACGGGTTGTAGTTGTCTCAATCACAGAAGGTCCATGGGTAATTGAAAAACATCCGCTATTATTTAAGATGTCCGATATTGCCGTGATCAACAAAATCGATTTATTAGATGTAATCGATGTGGATCTGAATGCTATGATTAATGATGCGAAGGAGATAAATCCTAGTCTAAAGATATTCACAACAAGTTGTAAAACTGGAGAGAATATTGAACACCTCATACAGGCATTATTAGAATAATTTACCTAAATATTTTAACAAAATTGAGTGAATTAGTATGTCAATTGCCAGAGAATATAATTCTGAACTGCAAAAATTCATTGATAAAATTGTAAAGGTCTATATTGATAATGATCGGTTTTTTGTAGGAACCCTTAAGGGAATTTCTCAAGAAGCAAATTTAATTTTAAGTAGTGTGAGAAACGAGAAAAATAAAGCCTTTCCTGAAGTACTCATTAATAATACGTTTTATAATTATGTAACCGTTGAAGAGGAACCATTTCCCATGGAAGCGTTAGCAGAACGGATTTCTAAGATTTTTAGTAAAGGACATGTTCAATATATTGATGATCAGAACATAATTTCTATCTTGGGGGGAAAAATAATCGTGGATGAGAATGGCGTTAGAGGGAGCGGTCCAAGTGCTGAAAGAGTTCAAAAAATTTACGATCAATTTAAAATGGATTTAGAATAATATTATTTTTTAAAAAAACCTTAATTTTCATTTATTCTTTTTTAAACACATCAAGGAGGGTTTTCAAATTAATGTTTTGAATGACATTCTTGAGTAATGCTTTTCCTAATGGTGTCATTTTCAGAATTTCTGTACTTCTAATGGAAATCTTTCTAATGAAATCCTTTTCAATTAATAATTCCACATTATCCCACACCTCAGAAAAAATATTTTTCATATCTGAGTATTTTAGATTTTCATCTACTTCCTTACTGAGAGCAAGAAACATTGCGAGGATACCGTATTGGGTAGGGGTTATATCATCATCCTTACCCTCGGAGGTTAAGATGTAATACTTTTGATCTAAAAAAGTACTTGTTATCAATTCAAATCCCATTTCTATAAGATTTTGATATGTATGGTTAATAGCTTGATCAAAATTTATTGATTCAGGACAGAGTTGGATTAAATCCTCTTCCCGAACCATCTTGTGCTCATTTATTAAGATCATTTTTGAAATCTTTCTAACAGTATCTTCAAAAGTTTGTTCTGACATATTGTTTTATTCTCTTTTAGAGTTTTATAATATTCATATTTTCGATTGGACGCTTCATTTCTAAATTTGATATAGCAAAAGTTAATTCGATATCCTTTAGATTCTTATTTTGTTGAAAAATAGGTATAACTTTTCTAAGAGTTCGAAATAGAGAACCTCTTTTGTTAAAATTTTCATTAAGATAGAGATTTGAGAAAAGGACTTTCCTCACATCTAAAGAGATATTGATTGTGATGAAGAGGTTTATAACTACAAAAACTTTTTCAGGAGTG
Source organism: Promethearchaeota archaeon (assembly GCA_014730295.1). The sequence goes on from WJIN01000130.1 coordinate 33,318, forward strand.
GTAAGTTGGTTAAATCCTAAAGTTTCCTTTTCATTTCTAGTAAATTTAGGTTTAATAAAGAATTCTTTATTACCAAAATCAATATAAGTTTCTAAGCTTAACTCCAAATTGATTTGTCCAATCATTATATTCATAAGGTCTTCAACCTCTTTTAAATATAGTTCAAATTCTCGTAGATTATCAACTAAAGAGTTTACAGTATTTATATTTATATCGTAAATCAAATCTTCTTTTTGTTCGGAGAGAAAGGCTTTAAATTCGGTAAGTCTTTGTCCTAATTTGTCAAAATCCTGTATTTCTTTATCTTTAAAATATTCATTCTTTTCTATCATCGTATCAATTTTATTATCTATTTTATTAATTTCTTGTTTAATCGTATCATAATCTCTAATATTACTCAAATCACTAATGTTCATTTCAGAAAGGTTTTTTAAATCAGACTTTCGTGTTAACTCTTCGATTTCAGCCTTCTGTTGTTTAATTTGATTCTCCTGTCTATCAATAGTTGATTTTAAAGAATCAAAATCTTTTTTATATGATTGATATTTGGGTAGAAACGAATCTAAGTTTTTCTTTGCGTTTTCTAATTCTGACTTATATTTTCTGATTTTGTAATGAATCTCTTTTGCTTCTTTTCTTAATTTTTGAATTCTTTCTGCATTAGATAGTCCAGCAACTGGAGGGATCTCAGATTTTTTTTTTGGTGCCTCCATAGATCGCGTTATTTTGTTAACTTCTTGAAATTTTGCTTTTCTTTCTTGATTTAGCTTTCTTATAGTTTGTTCTAACTTGTTTATCCTTTCTTCTAATTGCTCCTTTTTATTATTTATCTGGAAAAAATCTTCCTCTAAATATTTTAAATCTTGTCGATTCTTTTTGATTTGTTCATTTAAATTATTTAAAAGGTTAGTTTTCGCAGAGAGTGTACTGGATTTTTCTTTTAATTGAGATAATTCCAATTCTTTTTTTAGCCTTCTCTTTTTTGACAATGTTAAATTAAAGTCAATGACGGTAAAAAGCAATTCAAGAATTTCCAAATATTTGCTAATGACTGAGATATTTAAAGATGAAACCTCCTGAAATTTATTTAAATATTTAATAAGTGAATTTAGATTATCAAATTCTACTTTTGAAGAATCGATATTCTTAATATATTTTAAAAATTTTTTTAAAGGAATTATGTTGAAATCTTCAAACTGCTTGTATTTGAAATTTTTTTCATTAGCTTTCAATTCTTCTCCTTGAAAATCTCCCAGAATTAGGTTAAGCCTATCTTTAAGTGGAATTTTTTGATTATTGATTTGTATCTCCATAATTGACTAATCTTAATCCTTTTTATTTGAATTGTCCTTAAATTTTTTAAGGTATTTTTGATATTCTTCTTCCTTTTTTTTCTTTCGAGTTCTTACAATATTTCTGGGATCGGTAGTCTCATCTTTTTGGATTAAATATTTATCTTCGAAGGAGTTTTCAAATTTAGATTTAAACTTTTTTATTTTCTCCTCAACATCTTCACTGATTCCTTCTTGGTTTTTTGGTTTTTGAGCAATTTCAGATAATTTTTCTCTTTTTTCTTTCCTCCTTCTGCGTTCAAATTCTCTATCTGAATATTTTAGATAATCCTCATATAATTTTCTCTGTTCTTCTTGTTTTTTTTTTAAATCTTTTAACTCGTCCTTTTTCTTTGCCTCTTGGATTGATTCTCCCTTTTTTTCGATTTCTCGTTTAATTTGCTCTTGTTGAATATTTCGAATATATCTTTCGAATGTTAAATCAGAATTTTTCCAGAAGGCGATTTTATAATCCTCTATGAGATTTTTATCAAAATCATCGGGAATTTTTGAGATTTCTTGTGCTAATTTTCTTTCAAGTATTTTTTCATAATACGTTTCAATATCCTCAATTATCGAGATGAATAATGAATTATTTCTAAGATAATCCAATAAATCCATCCAATCATCTATTTCAATGGAGGGTGTATATGAGGCTTTATTTATAATCTTCGCAGTCTTTTTGTTTCCGATAAGAGATAATCCTACTTGTTTCATATCTTCTTGATTAATATCTAATTTCTCAAGACGATCGATATTAAGTTGTTTATATTTGGAGACCAGTATATCTTGAAAGGTGAGAAATGTTTCGAGGTTTTTTTGGTTGATTTGCACTAGATTTTCGTTTATTGTATTTATCGTCTCATAAAGCTTTCTTAATTGGACAGAAAGACGTTCTTGACTTAGTTCATTATCTAATTTTTCACTTAATTTATTAAATTGTGAAAATTTTGAATCCAGTCGATCCAGTTTTCCCTCCAAATTATCTATGGGTGTAAAAAAATTTTGTAAAAAGGTTAGATCAAAGGTTTTTTGCTCCAATTCAATCATCTCATATCATTATTTATATTTCTGGTGGTCCTGAGGTAGGGGGTCGACTTGCGCTATATTTTTCTTTTTCTCTAGTTTGTTTTGAATGACTTAATATATCTTGTCTTTCTACATGAACAGCTGTTCCACCTACCAATTTCAAAGAATCATAAAAAATATCATAGGTCAGTACACCCGTTTGAATAACTTTGAAAAGGGCAACTCTAGTCCCTCTTTCGATATCAGATCCCGAATAACCAATAGTAAGTCTGAGGAAACCTTGAACATCTGTTTTTTTTTCTATTTCATTCCAAAGGAGATTGTCTTCAAATTCACTTATTTCCCTTCCCAATTTTGCCTCAAGGTTCTTATGAATTTCTCTTATTTTTGCATATTCTTGATCAAGTCTTTTATAGATGGTGTCATCAACACCAATATTCGCATTTTTTATTTTATCCAGATAAGATTCAATTATTTCTTTTCTTAATTCGTAATTTGGAAAATCAAATTTAAGATGAAAGGTAAATCGCCTCCAAATTGCAGAATCTAATTGATGTTGATGATTGGTTGCTCCAAAAATAGCCAGTGGTGTTCCTTCATAGTTTACTTTGTCAATCACTTGTAAAAATGAGATAACTGCTCGTTTAATCTCTCCAACTTCGTGTATATTCGATCTCTCGGAACCAATTGCATCAATTTCATCAAAAAATAATAAAAAGGCGCCATTCTCTTTTGCGATATCTGCGGCTAATTCCACTACGTTTCTTATATTTTTTATTGTATCTCCTAATAAGGGGGAGACTAATCTATCTGACTCAACAACACACATTGCGATATCATATTCCTTGGTATAAGCCCGAGTAAGAGAAGTTTTTCCCGTTCCAGGGGGACCAAATAGAAGTAAAGTTAAACTGGGCGAGAGCTTCGTTTTTTTAAGTTGTTCGGAAATATCTTCATATTTTTTCAAACCCTTAAAAAAATCATCTAGTCGATCCTTTTTATCTTCATTACCTTTTATATCATCAATATCTTCTTTGATATCTTCGGGCAAATACACTGCACCATATTTGCTTAGGCGTTCTCTTATTTCTTCGTCAGTATACATTTTTTTACCTTTTTTATATTTTATTTATTATTTCCTTCCTTTTCAATTTTCTCACAATATTCTCCAAGATTTTCAATCAGTTGTTCTAAATTATCAATCTGAGCTCCTATAAAATTAAATATCTCCTTCCTATATTGTGGACTGTCTCTAATCTTGGTTTTATCCAGTCCCAAATAATTAGGAAAGCATATCAACTTCATTAAGTAAGGCAATACTTTTTCGTTTGTTTGAAGATCTTTAAATATGGAATAAAAGATATTTTCATCGGTGAGCTTCCATTTCAATATTCCCATATACACTAAAAACGCAAAATTCATTGCGATCCAATTTATCAGTTCTTTGGATAAAAATCCCCTTCTTCTTGATGCGAATGCTAAATAATATAAAAAAAGTGTCTCATTGCTAAATTGTGGGACATATCGCACCGTCCCATCCGATTGCTTATTTTTGCGGAAAAAATTATTATCTATAAATAAATCAATAGTCTCTTCTTTAGGAGCTAGAAATATACCGTCCATAACCCTTAAACCAATTCTCTCCGCGATATTGTTGATTGCTTCTTCTTCGGCATTTGCAATAGAATCAATATAAGGTAAAAATACATCTTTTATTAATATCATCGGAATTTCTTGATTTTCTCGTTCTGGAAACGCACCATAGCTTGGATCTAAGTTGAAAAAAGACGTGACATTATTTATAATTTGATAGACTTTCGGAGAGATGCCCGGAATGGTAAAGAAATCGGGATGTTCTAAGTCTTCTCGATAATAAGTATGCGTCATGAGAATATGCCTCTGGGATTCATAGAAATCGGGTACATATTCTAATAGAGCTTCATAAATCTCTTTTATACTCCCTCTGCGTGGAAATAGAATTCTTTCAAGATATTTTACTAAGCGATACAGATATGTATTTTCTAAATTTCGTTCATCGGGATTTGTGATATTTCGTAATATGGTTAATGCTTTGACAGATTCTTGAAGAAAATCTATAATATAGTCCTTAATATCTATTAGAGGGATGCGATCTCTATACTTAATAATAAAATCTTTCATGATTTCATATACATTAGAACGATACATAGCAGAAAACTCTGTCAAGGCACGTACCTTGCGAACGTTTCTTTTTTCTTCCTCGTGTCTAATCTTATCTAATACTTCTGTATCATAGAGAAGGTCGGGATCTAATCCTTCTATAATTCTGCGCGTTTCCCTAAGGATAGGTTTCATGTGACTAATAAACGTCTGATATCTAGGCAATATATCTGTCCATTTTTCTCTGACCACGTTTTAATTACACCTATTTGTTTAATAATATTTTAAATTGAGTCCTTTATTCTCGTTCAGTACCAACCATGATTTCTTGGAATATATTTGAAATCTCAACAAATATTGGTACTTCCACGCGAACTAACTCTCCGAGGATCCATCTATTCACATCCTTTATCAAAAATCTTATTTGGTTATGGATTTTTTTATTCACTTCCGAATCAATAACACTAGAAAGCCAAAGACCACCACCGATTCTATAAGCAACCACTTTTATAAGGGGTTCGAATAATGGGTCTAAAACTTGTTTCATCATCCATGATTTCGGAATAACGCTCATATTTTCTTCATTGTAGGTTGGGTCCCGGAGGATGGGATTATCTTCGCTTACGGAGACCTTAGGCATAAAGCTTAATAGAAGAATTAAAGCAAAGATGGCACAAATACCATTCACCGTATATTCTCCACCAATTTTTTCTAAATTATCCCAATTGACGGAAATATTGGCTAAAAACATACAAATAAACACGTTTCGATCAAATTCCTCACTCACATACGCATACCCTAGTTCCTCATCAATGACAATATACTTTTCTTCTAAAATCGCCAATATCTCATCGGGGAATGTATAAAAGGTATAGACCTTTCTCTCGCTTTTCCTCACATCTTTCTCCACAACTAATTCTTTCGATACCAACCCGAATAGATTTACCAGCTCCTCTAATTGATCCTTTACATATTTCCGGGGTTTGTTTGGATCCCCGAATAATGCGTAAAATTGATGATCTACTATATGAAAATCATTGCGTGTTGAGAATGCCTCCACCAATCGGTCAATTACAGGTACTTGAGTTCCAGAAGCAATTGCTTTGGCTCGGGAAGTTACAAAACCATTGATAAGTTCATTAATAATATAGTCTTGTTCATGAGTACGTGATTGGAGAATCTTTTCAAAAGCATCAGAAAAATCGCGAGTACTAGGAAAAAATGAATCTTGAATCTTGTCATTTATGGCTTTTTTAAAGATGTCTCCATTATTTTTTGGAAAGTGGGTTTTCATATCATTTAGACGCCGTAACAGAGCTTCTCTAGCACCGGGTATTCGTTCGATGTCCCTCTCTTCTAAATGTTGAATAGACTTATCCACTCCCTCGATAAATGAGTTAAGTAAATCATTCCATGTAGGATCTTGTTGTTCAGACATAAATTTTCTCCTTTCTATTCCTCAACATTCCAATTCATTTCTTTGGATATTTTTTTTAATGCTTCGATTAGAGGTTTTATTAAATCTTTATTGTAAAGATTGGTTGTCCCAGCTCCTTTTTTAGCTTTCCAGCCTAATTTAGAACTTTCCCCAATCTCACGCCTTCCATACTTCATTACATTTTTTAAATCTCGAACCCACCAATAAAATCTAAGCCATTTCTTATTAGGATTTTCTTTTGAATAAATAACTACCAAGCTTTTCCACTCACCCATCAACCATTTTATAGTTATACCCGCAACAGGGAGATAAAAGTTTATAGGAAAGCTTGCTTGAAAATTTAATTTGAGATCGGTTGGGGCGATATTAAACACGGGTTGGTTATAACCTTCCAGAATGACTATTTCTCCACAATGTGGACATTCATAATGCGATTTTTCCTTATCCATTTTCTTTCCACATTTCGGACACGTTCGATTTTCAATTATCCGATATTTGATAAGGTCTAATTTTTTCTCTCGAATTTTATCCTCTTCTGTGAGAGTTTTATCTTCTCTAAATTTTCCTTTGAAGGTCCAGAAATCATCGAACTCGTTATCAATTTTTTCTAAGGCGGTGATCAGGTTCTTCATAACATCTTCTTCATATATCTTCATCATCCCCGCATGCCGATAAAATGATTTTTTCCACCATGATAGTCGAACATAACGTTCACTTTCCAGATATGCACTATGACAAATTAGCACCGCTAACCATCTGTTTTCAGTCTTATTTACGGTAATTCCGCTTTCGCATATTTCATATTGTCTGTTAATACTTGCATGTCGGTGGAAGTATTCCCCTTCTTGAAGCTCTCCCTTTCCAATCTTCTTTTCCTCTTCTTGCTCTTCTTCCGTTTTTTGTTTTATGATTTTTCGGCATTTTGGACATTGGAAAATGCCCTCAACTAATGCTTTCATTTCTACATCGCATACAGGACATATCATTTTATATATACTCTCACTTTACTCTTGCTCAATTAAAAATCGCTCAAAATCTAAATTTAAAAGCTTTATTTGTTTTTTAGTTAATTCCGAAATAATATCATTTATATCAATAATCTTTTCTCTTAAGGTTATCAGATCATTTCTAATCTTATCTACAATCCCTTCCTCGTTGAACGAGACCATTTCGATAAATTCTAAATAATTATATTTTTTATCCTTACCAGAATAATATTGTTTAATCTCCTTTATTTGTTTCTCGATATTATTCATTTTATAGCGGAAATTTAGGAGCTGAATCAATCGTGAATGCCAATCTTTAAAAATTGATTCACTCTTATCAACTTTATCAAACTTAAATTTATCTGATAATGAGATATTCTCATCTTTAAGAAATTGTATAATATCTTTCCCTTGCTCGATTGCTTTATTCGCTTTTTCAGTTGCTTTTTTATTTGTAAGTCCAGTATCATACAGTTCAATCAGTTCCACAAGCTTCTCATAAATTTCAATAAATCGCTCGGCAAAGCCCTCTACTGTATTTTCTATTTTAATCGTCTGATATATATTTCCAAATTGGTCTAGAATATAATATAAATCATCAGAGATCGTATAATCGTTTTCCCCGATCTGAAAAATGAAGGGGTGAATTGCGCCCGAAATTTCACAACGAACGCTTTTTAATCTCGTCAGTGCCAGATTATAGTCCCGGCGATTGACGGATTTGAATTTCTTAGTAATCATAAGATAAAGCGTGTCTGCTGGTACTGAGATGGTATTACCTTCTATTGTGATGGTCTCTTCACCAAGTTTAACAATAAAATCTTGCTCTTTTTGATCAAATTCTCTTGTTGTTCTGATATTCTTAATTAAGCCTAAATCGAGGGCAATTTCGATGAATTCCTCATCCCAGAAGCTTAATAAATTTCCCTTGAAAATCTCATCTAAGATTAAGACTCGATTATACGCCTCTATTAGATCCTCATCTGTTAAGTCTCGAAATAGGTCATTGCGAATTATATATAAGAACAAAATAATATAGCGCATATCTACATCATCCAGAATCCGATTTATTAAGTCTCTGTCATACTCTAATGATAAATTTTTATGTTCCATCCTACTATCCACTCTCTCTTTTAGTATTGATTAAGATTTAGCCAAAAAGAGTATTTTATCTAATACATGATTCCTAAAAAATTTTTCGATACGTTGAGAAAAGGAGCTCGCAGAAACCAAAAAATTTTTTAGCCCCCGATTCCATATCTTATTTGATTTAAGGTTCTTTAATATATCAAATTTAAAATATAATTAATTTAATTTTCGAGGAGTTTTTATGGGACGACGTAAAAGAAAGCAAACGAGTTATAGAAGAGTAAAAAAATTGCCAAAGATTTTCACATGCCCCAGCTGCGGTGAAAAAAGTGTAAAGGTAAAAGATATCAAAAAAGGTGGCGGCTTCGCAACGGTAAAATGCGGACATTGTGGACTTGAGAAAGAAGTTTTAATTAACACGATCTCAGAACCAGTCGATGCCTTTGGAGATTTTATCGATATATATTATGCGGATCAGGAGCTACAGAGATTAGAAAGGCGAGTTAATAAGCTCAAGCAAAAAGAAGAATACGGAGAATTAGCATTTGCCTATTCGATATTAGCCGATCTGAGTAAGGTTAAGGCTGCCCAATTATTAGAAGAAGATGATGTTGATATGGAAGAGGTAAATGAATGGAAGATGCGATCGGAAAAATACAAGCGTTTAGAGAAAGATGCTCTACTCAAATTAGAAACTGAAGAGCTTGAGCACGGGATTCAAACGGATGATGATTCCCTATTCAGCGAGCACGACGAGAGCGACATCAAGAAGGAGCGCGAAATCGAAGATGTATTCGAAGATCCTGGCTTTTTGGAATTCTAAAAGGTATATGAATAAGGACTCAGTTTTCTTATTTTTTGAGATCTATTAATGCTAGTTTTGACTTCTCCAAATCGCTCTTGTAGTGAATTATTATAGATTGCCGTTAGAGCAGCCAAAAAATTCGGGATCTCTATGTTTTCTAGTCTTTTCTTCTCAAGGTGAAAAATGTATATCCATAATAATCTGAATTTTTTCTAAACATTTCATTATCCACACTAAACAATTCCAAGGCTGGGAATGTTTTATCATCATTTTGATACTACTTCAGAAAAATTTGTAGGTTTTGTTCCAAAAAGGTTTTATCTTTGGAGTTTGTTTCCTTTAGACAGAGTTCTCTATTAAATATTCTTTTACATTTCCAGGGATATGTTTCCAAATGTCCAAACTAAAGATAAAACGAAAGAATTGATGGAGATTCATCTCTTTTTGTGTTATAAGATGAGCCCAATTTCTATACGCTAACTTATTAAAGAATTTAATTAGATTTAATCCGAGTATATTATATCGCGAGGTTAAAAATTTTGCTAAATATGCTTTAAAACGCTTTGTTTGAGGAATGGACTCAGGATATACGGATTCAGATAAAGGTCTGTTAAAAACTTCATAAATCGCGATAATAGGGATTAGTTTTTTAATGTCTGTTTCTATTTGCGCCTTGTTTTCCTTACCCTCGGTAGAAAGCCGCGCCACATCATTTAATTTTTTTAGTGCGTATTTAAAATGACGCTCTTTAAAATAAAGCCACATTTTTGCCATTGTATCTCGGAGATCTTCTAATGCAGCAAGTACTTCGGAATCTGAAAATTCAAACTCTTCTTCTTTTTCATAGGTAGAGATATAGGTAAAAAAGATCGGTTTTGAGGATTCTATATCATACTCATACCCTTCCAATTGCTCCGCTTTCTTGGAAAATTTGAAAGATTCTTTCACCCTTGATGCATCATGGACTGTGTGCGTAAACAAGGGAGTCAACCATAATAATTTCCGTAATTTCTCGATAAGATGTTTATGTTTATGGTATTTCTCTATTTCCGCATATTTTGGTGGAAGGTGTTGGCCTGGTAGGGAGAGTTTTTTCGAAATCTGTAGCCAGAATTTAATTTGATCAAAAAATGGCAGATCGTTTATAAGTTCTTTACGTTTTTTACGGTAATATTGGATTTTTTTTGTTAATAATTTGTTGACCGCCATAAGATTCTTAATATAGCCATAAAAATCGACCTCATAACGCTTCTTGATTAAATCATGATTAATTAAAGGGACATCGAGAGTTTGATAGTGCGGTTTATCTTTCTTCACTTCAATGGCATGGTCACCGATTCGGTAACAAAACATGGTATCCTCTAAGACTTCTTGAAAAGAGGGATATTGTCCGAGCGTTTTCGGTGCGTCTGTAAAATACCCATGAAAAAGGGTGTTCACAACTTTATAGATATTATTATTGTATTTTGAAATTATGACCGATTCAAATTCTCCCGGATGATGCCGTTTTGAATGAAAGTGTTTTTCTAATTTAAAAATTGCAATATTGAGAACATGGCATATCTTATAGATCCATTTAAAGAGGGGATTTAAATATTTAAGGAATTTAGGAGAATATAAATAAAATTCGGGGGAGAATTGGATAGGAAATGCTAACCCCCGGGATGTGGAAAAGATAAATTGAAAGATGTGACGTGTTTGTTCTCCTTTTAAAAATCCTGGAAATTTAAAGTGTAAGGCAACTTGAGGATATAAACTTGTAATTCCCAAATTCATCCATACTTCAAAGAGAATGATACTGTCTGGAAAGCGGAAGGAATCATTTTTACTAATAAAATCTTCGCTGATTTTTTCTAAGACCGAAGGAATCGCAAATAACCAATCTTGATTTTGTTTGATCGTACTCAGCTCTTCCCTAAATTGTCGTAGTATTTGCGGGCGGATCTGCTCTTGTACCTTTTTTTTCTTGTAATAATAATTATTGATTACGCGAGCTAAGGAAAGTACCTCTAAGATTTGTCGCTTAAAATCATGAGATACCTTCACTTGTTTGTCGGTCTCGAAGATCGGTCTAAGACTTCTCACAAATGTCCCTCATTTTGTCCCGTATAATAGATTATAAGTATTTTCGTTTTTAAATCTTGATATAAGTGCTTGGGGTAAGTAATTGAAGTAGAAATTAAAAATTTATTTTAGAACTCATACTCTTAAAAGTATTTCTTCCCCAGAAAGATATATGAACCTATATATAAAAAATGCCAGCTAAAATAAGATAAGGAAAAAATTGGGGCGCTACTAACCTACTTTCGGTTTTTCTTTTGAAAAAGCTCTTTAAGCTCGCCCATAATCGCGCCTCTAAGAGATACTGGGTTTGCGGGCTTTGATCCCCCTCCCGGTCCTCCAGGTGGTCCTCCAGGCGCTCCGCCAGATGGTTTTGACGGTCCTGGGGGCGGTCCTCCAGGTGTTTTCCCCGGTGGTCCTCCAGATGCTGGACCAGAACTAGAACCTCCAGACGCTGCAGCACCTGAGCTCACTTGACTTTTTAAGGACGAAATTTCACTATTCATATTATTGACTTTTGATTCCAAGCCTGAAATTTTTTGATTAATAGTTGCGATGGATTGATCGACTAAATCTGGGATACGGAGTACAATACTCATGATCTTCTCTACGATCTCGCCGAATTGGTTAACCTTTTCCTCTAAAGGCTCTTTTTTCGCTGACGCAAGAAAACTACTAAATTCCTCTGCCATTTTTACTCCTTTTTCTCTTTTTCGTTATTATATCTGATAAAATTTCTATCTAATTCACTATATAACATATTATTTCAGATTTATTAAGTTTGAGCTAATTTTTCTATAGCGTTCTAAGGCAGAGAAAAATGAGAATATGATTAAAAAATGAGAAAAAAAGTGAAAAAAAATAGTATTAAATCTTAACTTAATTCAGTTGTACTTTGTTCTAATTTAAGCCACAGTTCATTTATTTCTTTGCGAACGTCTAAAAATTGCTCGATTTTTTTGAGCAAGATATCACGCGCTCTGTCGAATTCTCGTTGAATATCGTTAAGTTCTTGATCAAGGCGATTTAGTTTATCCCCTTCGATCATTTTATTTTTAGCTTTCTCTACGTCAAGAGCTTTCTTTATTACAACTTCTCTTTTTTCAGCTACTTGATCTAAAGCTTCTGCGAATTCCTTTTTCTTTTCAACGAGATAATCTTTTCGCACAGCTAAATCTTTCATAGCATTTAAATATTTATCATTGGCTTCTATATATTTATCGTTTTGTCGGATGAGTTCTTCCATTAGATTTACATCCTCTTCCTTTACGTTAGATCTATGTTCGCGCGCTAGCATCTGCATTTGTTTAAAGACGTCTCTCATCGTTCTATTTAACGCTTTTCGAGAGATATTCATATCAGTAATTCTCTCAGCCAATTTTTTCTGCGCTTTTATTACCTTACTCTGCTCTTTCGCATGGTCTTCAAGTTTATCCACAAGCTCATCTTCAAGCCGAGAAAGGTCAAGTTCATCTTCATGGGTTATAATAGGCAAGCTTATCACCATTAACTATTATTGATGGTAAATCACGATTGAATTAATCTATGAATACAATAAGATAAAATACCCTATTATAATTTTTTCACATCACCTAGTATGGAAGATAGGCGGTGATGATACTATCATATTGAGATGATTTTAAAACCTTTACATTAATATTTTTTCCGAGAAGCGTGTCCGAATATTCGAGTGGACTGTTTAATAAGACCTTAACAGCGGAGAGATCGTTTATCACCCCAATACATTCATTTTTCCATCGTCCAGGAGCTTTTATAGTAATGGGAAGTATCTCTCCTTTATTGATATCCAGAGAATAGAGCAAACGATCGTGAATATTAAAATCTTGAGGGCCTAATTTAAGTTTTATATTATATTTCTCTTCTAAATTCCCGAGTTGTTGGTAAAAATAGCCCCAAGTTTTTGGTCGGATTTTCTTAAGCTTTCTACCGGTTTTATAAATTAAATATTTTTGAATTCCGAGTTGGATATTGAGATTGGAAAACCCTGTGGTGCGTAATTCAGCGACAAATTTAATAATATCCTCGATGTCCTCATCATTCATACCAGGAAACCACACAGGGGCAATTAAAACATCAATATGTGATTCTAACAACAATTTGACATTCTCCATAAGAGCGTTGATGTCATAGCTCTTACAACCCGATAGATATCGAGCTAATTCCTCATTAAGAGTGTTAATACTGATATTTAAACGCGTGACATTTACAGATTCCAGTGATTTTATGAGCGTATGTGTAAGTAAAAGACCATTCGTTTGAATGGAAATGGTGGTGATACTTTCGAGTTGCCACAATAATTTGATGAGCATAAGGAGATCTTTATAGAGAAAGATCTCTCCATAGGGTGCTATATGAATTTCAATATCATATGCTCCTTTAAGATCAATAAGGGTTTGAATACCCTCCAAGAAATAGGTAGGATCAACGATAAAATTGGTTCGATATTCTCCCGCACTTACAAAACAATATCTACATTTTATATTACATAATGTGAGCGGCTTCAATTCGATGATATTTGTACCTCTATCAATGATCCCAATAAAATCTAATCCAAAGAGAGGGATTCCAGATTCTTGGTCAATATAAATAATTTTTTCTGTCATTATATAATCTTTGAGGGAATTCAGAACTTATATCGCAAAATCGCAATAAGCGAGCCCAGATCAGTTAGTTGTTCTCCTGCTGGGTGTTTTGTATTAAGAATATCTATTTTTCCCCCAGTTTGCTCCACATTGGTTATTATTCCTTCTATTTCCAGTTTTTTAGACTTAGCTGCACCTCGAATGACCGTGTCGGCGACAAGTAATTGTTCTACTGCTCCCATTTGAGCTGCCCTTGCCACTTCAACTACGCCAATCGCAATTAAATCCGCATCTTTTCCCAATTGTGTTAAGACTTGTTCTATTTTTTCGGTTTCTTGTAAAATTTTGATATTTTTTTTTAATTTTGCTAGATCTTGTGATTTGAGCGTCTCATAAATTGCACTTTCCGTTCCAGAACTCGCATGGATACTTCTAATATTATCAAACTCTTGACTTGAATTTTCTTTTAACCATCGAATAAACTGATCCTTGACCGTCCCCGGACCGCAGATAATTATGAGGTTAATATCTCTCGTTTCCGTGTTCGATTCGATTACCCGCTGCACATCCTCAAAAAAATCATGCAAGAACTTTTTTCGAAAAGATTGTTCATATCGCTTTCCGGGAATGGTTTTAGTAATCGTTGCGATATTATTATGACTGTAATTGGTAATAAGCGCTACATTTGCTAATCCTGTTTCCATCGCAATAATAAGCATGACAAAATTCGTAGATAATTTTGACGATTCTTTCAATCTTATTAAGTCTTGACGCATCCATTCCTCTTTGATAATAGTAATTTTCTGGTTAATTTCTAAATTAAAGGTGTGATAGGAGCCAAAACTTACAAAATCATCGGGCCCTTCCATTATCGTGCCTTTTATCCTTAAACGATTGCTGAATTCATGAAACGCGACATCTTCAACCTTTAACGTAAGCCGCATCACCTTTCGCTCCCCGCTGCTCCCTTCTTTCATTACAACTCGCCTCTGTGTTAATGATGTAACTGTATCTCCTTTTGAAATGATATTGTAGAGCGTCCATAAATCATTTAAATCTTGCACTCTTACCGTGATTTCGCCTTTTTTCTTATCTTGTTCTAGGATTTTCACGAAAATATCTCCATAAGATTCGATATATTATCTCTAAAGAGTATTTGGTATAAGATAAGATTAATTCTCGATCCTTATATGGACTTTCTAAATTTTATAAAAAAAGAAAAAATAAAATATAAGTGCAAAAAAAGTGATTTGATTAGTCTTGGGCTTGTTCTTCAAGTTTTTTCTTTACTTCTTCGAGTTCTTGTTGTCGTTTCTTTCTCTCTTCCTCGATTTTCTTCTTTTCTTCTTCGCTTAATTTCTCTAATTTTACGCCTTTTTTGATTTCATTTTTGAGTTCATCATCTAACTGGGGCATCTTTTTTCAAACTCCTTAAAACATTAATTAATCTTTTTTATATTCTTACTATCAAAAGTAACTAAATTTTTATATATAAGTTCTTGGGTTTATCAGAAAATAAAAGGAGAGCAGTTTTAAGTCAATAATGTATGTATTAATTTCATAGATATTTTAATTTTAAATCATAAAGGTCGGTTATATGAATTTCCGGCCTATAGATTTAGTTCCATTAAATATGCCGCATCTTCATTCTGATAATATTTTTCTATTTTTTTAACGATATGAAAGTCATATTTTTCATATAGACGGATTGCTCTGCGATTGTCTGTTTTCACATTAAGAATTATTTTTTTTATTACGGAATGATTCGAGCGGAGCCATTCGAGGCTATTCTTCAGGAGGAATGTACCGAATCCTCTCCCTTGGTATTTGGGCTTAATTGCAAAGTTAATGAGATTAGCTCGGTCCTTCATATCCTTGATTAAAATAATAAATCCAATTAGTTTTGTAAACAAATTATTTGTTTCTAGTTTGTGAAATAGTAGGCTCTGATCCAAAAGTTCTTTCATTAAGATTTTGGAAAACGCTTGATCTTGAAATACTTTCTTCTCTACCTTGGTAATTTTGCGTAAATCTCTTTTTTTAACGGCTCTAATCTTCATTTTCATATAGTTCTTCTTTAAATACATAAATAGGGGTTTTTTCGGTTATTTGACGATATCTCTCCCTCCGAAAGGGAAGCGTTTCAACTATAAACCCTTCCAAATTAAATTGATTAAAAAATTCCAAAAACTCATCATCTATTAAGAGATAATACGGTAAAAAGATCATATCTTTAGCGAATTCGATGAAATTTAGAGGTAATTGAGACTCGTATCTCAGTTCATCATATAAATCGACTAATTCATTCCTTTCACCTTCGATTTGTCCGTAGATTAATAAACCCTCCTCTGTAATTTCCTCATAGGGTTGTTTGATATGTTTTGCCCGTCGATAATAGCGATTTTTTAGTTGATAATAATCTTTAGCCCGAATCGAGCAAAAATGCATTTTCAGTGAGACATTAGATTTCATTTGTTCCATAAATTTATATGCTTCCTCTCTGCTGTTCTGGACAGATGCAATCGAGCCTTCTTTAAGTAGATACCCTTTTTCCTTTAATGAGCGACTGTTTGGAAAACAATATTCAAATTCATTCAAATTAATAAACTCGGCGTCGATTTGATCTAGATAGACTACCAATTCTTTTAATTCCGCAAGGTATACTGAGTTAGGAATGAGAGGAACTTCTGCACCTACAGTTATTCCTTTCTTCAGTGCTTTTTTAATGTTTGTACATGTATCTTGGGAAGGATGAAATCGTATTTCGTCTAATCCTATTTCAGAGAGTTTATTCGCTATTGTTTCTGTAAAGCCAATTCCATTTGTATAGAGGTGAATATGAAACTCCTCTCCAAACTCGTTCTTAAGAAGATTAATATATCTCAAGGTTTTTTGTGGGTTTTGCCCAAAGAACGGTTCTCCTCCCGTAATACTGATACCTTGGGACCCTGATTTATCTATTTCTTCTATTAATTCGGCATTATCAGTAATTTGGATTTCATTTATAAATGTGTTGTTTTTATTTCGTCTCTCCTCTGAAAGCGGGCAATACCATGCGCATTTTTCAGGTTTTTGACACAGTCCATTGAGGAATAAAACAGATTTTAATCCCTTTAAGCATAGTTGACACCCTTTCGGGATCCCTCTTGCTTTTATACAATAATTTGATTCTTTTGTTTCATTAATCTTCGCGTTTGACATGCTAGTATATTTTTTTTCTAATAATTGGATTTTTTCTTGCTAGGGTTTCAAGGACTCCTTCGGGTGTTTCTTGTTTTGATAGTTCTCTTTTGAGAAATACTCCCGTTCTGCCATATTTTTCCCTTCGAAGGAGTACTCTCTCTCTTTCATATATTGTTTCGATAGCGACTCCCACCTCTTTAGCAGCAATATTTTCTTGATTAATCACAGAGCGTTCCTCATGGCCATAGGATTGGGGTGTAATCAGAACCAAACGTTTATCAATTCCGGGAACCCGTTTATTCTCTCTAATTCCCTTATAATCAATTTTTCCTCCAAAATCATAAAATTCCAGCGAGGTTTTACTTAGTTTCGTAAGGGGGAGTGTAATTGCGATCAATTCATTCAAATAAATATATAATTTAACCGCATCGCCAGGGGTTGCCATTATTATCTCTCGTCTATAATTTTGATACCCCTTTTGGTTGAGGAGAAATTCAATTTTATAGGTGGGTAAACGATACAAGAAAGCAAGATCAATATCGCTATTTTTATGAACATCCCCTCTTGCGAGACTTCCATAAAGATACGCAGAAAGATTGTGTTTATTAAATATTTCTAACACCTCCATTGCTTGCGCTCTTTTTTGTTTCAATAACGCCCATTGCATTTGGGAATATTCTACCTTTCGATATAATGCTCTCTGGATACGTTCAGACATTTTGCTCGACTATGTGGATAATTTCTCCCAATAAAATGGTTTCGTAATTACGAAATGAATATCGCGCATTTTTTACGGATACTATCTTAACTTTATCTGGGATTCCATCTGGAAGGTGGGTTACTAAGCGTCTTTGATATTTATTTTTAAAGCGTAAATATGAATATCGGCTAAATATGCAATACCATTCATTATGGGTACGCTCAGATAGAATCTTAGGTAACTTAGATAAGGAAGATTTAGTAATTTTTGGGTTAATTGATATAAGTGCTAACACTGTGGGATCGGAAAAAAGACTCTTGAAATACACTTCTGTTCCTGTCGTATCTATAAAATAATATTTCTCACAATTCATATACTCATTTTGATTAAGACATGATATAAGAGTAGAGATTGCTTCCTTTAAACTCGATTGTGCTGATTTGCTCTTCTGTGTGTAAATGAAACGAGGGAGGAGGGTCAGAGAAATCACTTGATGTCCATATGTGCAAAGAGCTTCGATCAAAATCTTCTGGAGTTTTTGAAACCAATAATCCCCAATGATGATAAACAAGGAAGATTCTGATTGATCGTTTATGCTCCCTTTCCTATTCGTGTTTTTGGCAAAAATGATGGTAGAAAATCGCCTTAAAGAGAGTATTTTTGATTTTAATTCTGTAAGGTTTTTGGTCTCTATTGCTCTATGTGAAATAAATCCACGCCATCTGGAAAAGTGTTTGTATAATTTCACAGAAATCAGTAAAACAAGCAGAAGAATAATAACAACAGAGCTAATTGCAATCCAGTCTAAATGAAATATATTCATAGAATTTAACTCTTTATTTTATTAGGTATCCCTTGTGGAATCTTCTATCCATCTTAAATATGGTTTCGAGCCCGCATCAATTTTCCATCCGATACATTCTGGAGTCTCGTAACTATGAAGTTCCTCTATGGTTCGGATCAATAGGGATTTTTTCTCTTTAGCGGTCTTCATTACTAATAAGAATTCGTTATCCTCTTCAATCTCGCCTTTCCATCGATAAATCGAATGGATATCGTGTATAATATTCACGCACGCAACAATTTTCTGTTCTACAAGGTGTTTGGCGATCTTTTCTCCCTCTTCTTTAGAAGGAACTGTTACGAAAAATACGAATTGACTCATAATTATATAAAAATAGTAAATAGATAAAAAAGCTACACAAAAGATCAGACTCAGTTTACTATAAATACTTGAATTATTTATGGAGATTAAACGAAAAGAAATTTAAATAATTGGAATTTTATTAGATATCTATAATAAAAAAACGTTAGTAAAAATTTTTTGAGGTGTCATTTTGATACATAATGTTTATATAATTGACCAAAAAACCGGAATCTGTCTATTACATCGTAAATACGGTTCAATAGAGTTCAATCAAGACCTGGTAAGTGGTTTTTTAACCGCGTTAAAGGATTTTAGCATCGAATTTTCAAAGGGTTCGGGAGAACTGAAGGTTATCGATATGCAAGTGTTCTATTTGATGCTAGTATTTAGGGAGGGTGTGTTGGTAACGGCTGCCGCAGATAAAAACGATGATGCAAAAATCACTCATAAGGCATTAAATAATATTATCGATAAATTTATTGCCCAGTTCGGGAATATTCTTGATAATTGGTCCGGAGATGTACGTATTTTCCGTGCTTTTGCGGAGCAGGTTGATGAAATTTTAGAGAACGGCAGGGTTGCGGAAGTCCCAATTCGAATACCGATATTAAAAATTTATAAAAATGACTTTAAAAAATCCCAATCACGCTTGCAAAAGAAAGGACTAACACTTTCTGAGGATGATTTACGTACTGTATCTGATACCAAACCAGGATGGACCTCAAAAAGACTTCCAAAGCAAGTTATTACTCAAGGATTTTTAAATGAGAGACAGTATGAAATTGCCCATCTCGCAGACGGATTTCATACCGTCACTGATATTGCCGAGGATGTTGGGCTTCCAGAATCAAAAATACAAGTCATTATTGATAATCTTGACAATCTTGGATTGCTTAAGTTCATAGAAATAAAATAATTAGAAGACCTTTAGACTCTTTTTTGATAAAATTCATACTTACTACAAGGGGAGTATAAAATTTTTTTATATATAGATTTACAAAATATTTTAAAATCACAGTTGAAAATACCAAATTTTTTGTTAGCAGCAACCCTTTCTTAACTGATATGAGCATGAATGTAAATAAAATCGACGAGTATATTTATGAAATTCCGCCAAAAAGACTGATGGCCAGAGTTTCAGGGACGATTGAAAGTTTTAAGATGAAAGTTCCTGTTCATATCTATGCAAATGAGGAAATTTTATCAAAGATTCAAGAAGATAGAACATTGGAGCAGATTAGCAATGTAGCATGTTTAGATGGAGTAGAAAAGCATGTGGTTGCGCTTTCTGATGCTCATCAGGGGTATGGGTTCTGTATAGGAGCGGTTTGTGGGACAAATTCGGAAGATGGGATGATCTCCCCTGGCGGTGTAGGGTATGATATAAATTGCGGGGTGAGACTATTAAGGACTGATATGTGCTATGCAGATATTCAAACAAAGCTTCCAACTTTATTGACTTATATATTTAATCGGATACCGTCCGGTTTGGGCTCAAGAGGGAGGCTGAAGATAGATTATAATCAATTGAATTCGGTGCTTGATATGGGTGTGGAATGGGCACGCGATCATGAATTTGCAACGGACGAGGATATTGAATTTTGTGAGGAAAACGGTAGATTAGAAGATGCAGATCATAATCTTATATCAAAGCGTGCAAAACAGCGGGGTATTAGACAGTTAGGAAGCTTAGGAAGCGGAAATCATTTCCTCGAAGTGCAAAAAGTAGATAAAATCTATAATAAAAAGATAGCAAAAGAATTAGGGATTTCGCAGAAAGACCAAATCACGGTAATGATTCATACCGGTAGCAGAGCTTTGGGGCATCAAGTTTGCACAGAATCAGTGCGAGAGTTTGAAAAAGCCATGAAACGATATAACATTAAAATTCCAGACAGAGAATTATCATGCGTACCTGCAAATACTGAAGAAGCTCAAAAATATTTTAAAGAGATGGCTTGTGCGGCAAATTTTGGATTTTGTAATAGACAGCTCATTACCTTTTGGATTAGAGAATCCTTTAAAGAAGTTTTTGGAAACGAGAGCCAAGAGTATGAATTGCGATTAATCTATGATTTATGTCATAATATTCTTAAAAAGGAAACACATCTAGTTGACGGGAAGAATATGGAACTCAATATTCACAGGAAAGGAGCAACACGAGCATTTCCTCCGAATCATCCTGTACTGCCTAAAAACTATAAATCAATAGGACAGCCCGTATTAATACCAGGAACCATGGGTTCCGCCTCATATTTATGTGTGGGCAAGAACAATTCCATGAATCTCACATTTGGTTCAACCGCACACGGTTCGGGGAGGATAATGTCAAGATCTCGGGCAAAGAATGCCTATTGGGGAGAGGATGTCGAAAAAGGGCTAGAGAAAAAGGGAATTCTTGTGAAAGCAAAATCACAGAAAGTTATTGCAGAGGAGGCTCCAGGCGCATATAAAGACATAAATCAAGTGATCAAAATCCAATCGCATCTTAATCTAATAGAGAAAGTTGCAAGAATGCATCCTATTGGTGTTGTCAAAGGATAAAGGAACGTAAGTGTACACGATTGAACTACCAGCCCCTAAAGGAGCTGGATTCTTGCTTCCTTGACCACCGCGCCTAAATGACGTCTTACACGATCTCCACAAGCGTAACTTCCCGTGGTCCCCACGGTAGGTCATGAAATGACTGGGATGCCTCTCTCTTCTAAGAGGCGTATTCCTTCTTTCTTAATATTAGCAGACGCGTTTTTATCTCGATGATGATGAGTGCCACATTC
>WJIN01000131.1 GCA_014730295.1 Promethearchaeota archaeon
AAATACATTTCTTAAGAAATATACCATTAATAAGATAGCTGATTGGGATGGTAGATCTGAAATATTTGAATCATTTACAGAAACAGTCAAAGATTATGTAGAAAAGGAATCAGATTCAAATAAGCAAGATTCTTTAGATGGAGTTGTTAGTTTATTTAAAGAAATACAGAATGGTATAGAGGAAATACCAGAGAGAGATCTTAAAATGAAAAATTTCTCTCAACCATCAGAGAAGAATATCGATTCTATTTTTCAGAGGATTATCCCAATCTCAGAAATTCCTGAAGATTTTAATCCAGAATTCTATTTAACAGGAGATGTTTCAAAAAAGGTACTTAAAAGTATTGATGGAAGAAAATCTATTTATACATTATCAAAAGAACTGAGCCTCAAAGAAGATAAGATACATAATATATGTAAAAACTTAGTTAAATTAGGATTTCTCAGATTAAAAGAAGTCCAAATCCTTACAAACTCAGAATAAAGAATGATTAAAGAACTATCAATGAATGCTTTTACTTTTTCTTTTCCTCACGTTTAACTTGTTCTTGGAGTTCGTTCATTTCATTTTTGTCAGTCGCAGAGAATTTGAATTCTCCCGAGACTTTGCTATCTTCTTTTTCTCCAGATTTAGAAACCTTTTCAAAATAAATCTTAACAGGATTGTCTTGATTTATGCAGAGATTTACAAAATTGATAAATCCAATATGTTGAGAAGGTGCAATATTAAATTTAATCGCAACTTCTTTATTTTTTTTTGTTGTTGTTTTTAAAACCAGCCGTAATTTCATAATTCTTTATATGTTTGAATTATTCCTTTAATCTACAATATTCATAATGATAAAAAAATTTCCTTCTTTTTTTCACAAAATTTAATTCCCAAAATTTAGATTAAAATTTGCATTAGTTTATTTTAATTGGAAAAACCCATACATGGAATGATTAGGAATAATTATTAAAATGCCCTCAAAATATCGTCTGAGATATGTTTTTAAACCGATTATTCAGGCATTATCTCGACCTTTAGCAAAGATTGGAATAAGTGCGAATATTGCTACGTTAATCATGCTCTTCCATTCAATCATTAGTTTTTTTTTCTTAGTAATTTTAGAAAATCTTATTCTATTCGGCATTTTTGTCTTTTTGACAGGTATTTGGGATGGACTTGATGGCGCTATTGCGAGGGTAAATAAAAAATCGAGTGAGTTTGGTAGTTTTCTTGATTCATTTATGGATAGAATCTCTGAGTTTGTGATTTTCACTGCGATTCTTTTATATTTCTGGGAGGAAGTGTTATGGAATATCGTTGATATGAAGTTAGTAGTATTTATTATGCTTACAGCCTCAATAATGATTAGCTATTCAAGAGCCCGAGCGGAAACAATTTCAGACGGAGATTTTGATATTGGTCTCATGGCGCGCTCTGAGAGGTTGTTTTATCTTTTTTTAACGATGAGTATATCATATTTCATTGGATATGAAGAATATTTTATCTTTTTATTTATGATTCTAGTAAGTTTAACGGCTCTTTATAGGGGGATAAAAATTTATTCAATGATTAAGATTAAAAATGATTCCCAAGATTAATAGTTCTGAAAAGAGAGTTAAGATTCATTAATGCGATTCAGTTTTAATACCATCTTATCCCCATCTTTCAAATCAAAATAATCTCGTAAATAAGGTTTTGCCAAAATTTCAATAATGTTTTCTTTATGATGGGTTCTTTTAATATCCAAAATAGCCGCTTTTCTTTTCTTCTTCCTATCATTCAAGGGAGAGATAAACACATCATAACAATGTACGGGTCCATATTCTCGTTCTTTTGTCTTAAATCCATCGATGACCACAGGATCAATTTGATTCATTAATTCTCTTAAGATTTTATTATCCGTATCATTTAATTTCAAATTCAATGTCCCTTTATATGGTTGGAATCCCAGTTTTTCTTGGAATTGTTCAAAATATCCTTTAATCGAAACATAATATCCACCTTCTCCCATTCCTTCAGTGACTTCTCCCACAATCAAAATCTTTTCGAGAATATCCCGGAGATTTTCATACATCTTAAATAATTCATTTATTCCTCGATCTGTAATCAAGATAAATTGACCTTTTGCTCCAACTTCTCTTTTAATCCATTTTAATTCTTCTAGATCATTCAGACGCCGGCTTGCAGTCTGTTGACTGACGTTGAGTAGGTTACCTAATTCAATACTACTTATTTCTAAAGTAAGGGAATTTTCTGAGCATTTTGAAATCGTATACAAAGCAAACCAATTAGAATAATTTTCTGGTGAGATTTCTACATCATTTGACATAATATCACTTTTTTCCATTCTTATTCCTGTTTACAATCCTTTCTTTAATTTTGCTTGAGCTACTTAACTCATATTTATCATAATACTCGTTAAGACGAGTCACCTTAATATTCCCAAGCCCCATTTCTTCAAGACCCTTCTTGAGCTCTTCAATATCGTATTTCTGGTCTGGTCCGAGAAGAATGATATCCGGATCAATCTCTTCCACGGTCTTAAGGGTATTGTTATCTTCCCTGCCTAAGCGCGCTTCTTTTACATTTTTGATATGTTTTATAACTTCTAATCTCTGTTCTTCAGGAACTATAGGTGGTTCTCCCGAATATTTTTCTCTATTTTTATCTGTTGCTACAATTACGTAGACTTCTCCCATTTTGGCCGCTTGATCTATCAAAAAAATATGGCCTGGGTGAATTATATCAAAGGTGCCAGCAATCATAACTCGTTTTTTGCTCATAATTCCTTTATACTTATTTTTCATTTTTAACTTGAAATGAAAGTCCTAAAAACACGGGTCCACGTATATCAATTTTTTTTTGATGTGAATGGATATATTCCATTATAATATCATCCACATCAATATTAACTTCTGAGGCTCTATAGCACATTTTTACTCGATGATCATAAGATGACTTATTTTGATCAAGGAGTATTTCTATATTATATGCCATTTCGTTGGCTATTCCTTCGAGATATGATTTCCCAGTGAATAACGCATCTTCTGGGGTTTCATTTGCAGGGAGCCCGAGAATATTACCATCTTTTATCCATATCTTATTCAATGTTGCTGGTCCTAATAAGGAGACCCCCTCATCATGTTCCCAGAGATACACAAAAATATTTTTTCCCTTTATAATTCCTTCCCATACTTTAATATCGAGGGGAGAATGTTTATCTTGGTTATCTAATGCGGATTCGATGATTGCATTCTTTATTTCAATTCCTTTTTCAGTTGAAGGAATATATTTATATTTAATACCTTTTGCGATCTCTTGATCTGTGAAAGAAATATCTTCGTAAAAATAGGGATAAACAAGTTTTCTTATATCTTCTACTCCCGTTTTAATCATGCATATTCTTTCGACCCCAAAACCTATATTAAATACCGGATATTCAATATTGTATTTAGATAAACTAACTGGACTATAGAACCCCCCATCTCCAATCTCAATCCATTCTTTTGTTTTAGGATGTTCCACAAAGATTTCAAATTCGGTTTGAGGAGCATAATATTTAGAAGTTGCTCGTTTTATCTCCGCTTTACTATTAGAAAACCCCAATAACTCGCAGATTTGTATTGCAATATCTTGACAGTCTTCCAAGGATATCTTTTCTGCCATTACAACTAATGAGAGCGTATAGGAATCATAGAGATGAGTTGCATCTATCTTTTGTTCTCTTCTGAATTTTTTTGCCACAGAGAAATATTGTAAAGGTAAAGATTTCTTTTTTTTAAGCTCACTAAGCACTTTAAACCATAAAGCAGTGGTATGGCTTCGAAGTGTGGTTTTTGTTGGAATAGGTTTTAATTGTTTTAACTCAGGAAATATATTATCGATAATTTTCGTGGCTTCATTCTCCTCTACACCTAGTTGTACAATAAATTCATCTATTAAATCATCGGCTTCTATATCTCCCTTTTTATATTCTCGAAAGATTTGCTGCAACTGATCAATCCTATCAAAATGAGGGATAATTTTCTTAATATTTTGGATTTTTTGGTTAGAAATCCCAATATCGGGTCGTGGAAGTCCTGCTAAATAAAATAGGCGATCTAAGATTAAAGCTGCTTCTGGACCGTATTGTTTGTAAATTTCATCTTCTTCTACAAACATAGGCAAAATAAGTTCCTCAAAACCTAAACTAATAAACTTATTTCGTGCTTTAGCTATAAATTCTTGGATTGGATGAGTATCTCCCTTTTTCTGCAGAGAAAAATATTTTCCTTTTATATCTAATAAATTTCTGGATTCCAACCACGCTTTTTCATAGTCAAGTTTGGCTTTTCGCTTTATCTCATCAGTATCAAAAGGCATAGTGAATGGTATTCAAATTATGTTCTTTAATTTCTTTAATTATTCTAATTTCTTTAATTTTGTTATGTGAAAAACAAATAAATTAAAGAGGATTTTAGAGTTTTTTAAAGAAAATAGGGCATAGGTAGAAAACTTCCTCATTCTATAAGTCCTTATTTTTACGTTTTAATAAAGAAGATAAAGTATTCATCTGAACAGATAAAGAGACATCGGCTCGTGTTTTTTCAATTAAGTTTCTCGCTGTATCGGTTTTGTGTCGGAGATCTTTAGTTAATCCGCTTGGATAATCTAATGAAAATAAATTTGAATAAATTTCATCCATTTTTTCTAAAATCTCATTAATTTCTTCTACATTAGCATTCCTGATATTATCTAATACATGGCGCCTCAATTCTCCGACAACATCGGCTAAACCAAGAGTGTAATTTAGGGCATCCACATTCAACTGAATATGATCGGGAACTTTTTTGTTGTTAATTAAAGCATTTAAAATAATTGCTTCTACATATTCTTGCTCTGGAGTTTTCAAATATTTATATAAATATCCTGGACTTTCATTAATTAAATTTCTCATACTCTCTAAATCTTGTTCTATTCTCTGTATTTTTGTGTTGTATTCATTAAAATTATTTCTGTGTATCGATTTAATTGCATTGCTACACTCCCGTACAATCTTCCGAGATATTTTTAAAACCTCTTCCCTATTTTCGTCTAAATTATCTAAAACATTTGTGATTTTCTGGAAATTATCTTCCAAGATATCTTTCAATTTATTTCCCTCTGTACGTGAACTTTTTTCTAACTATATATTTTTAATTTTTAATTAATTAATTAATTTTAGTTATTAATTATTTGAGCGATTTACTTAATTTTTTATTAGGTTTTTTAAAATGAAGATATTATTGATCCATTCTGATGGGGTAGAAGTTCATAAAAATAAAGAAGCAACCGCAAATCCTCAAGAGTTTGAAAAAGATGTTATAAAAATGGACGGATTGGTGCTTGTTGCCTATGTGTCTGTAGAAGATCAAGATACTTATGATATTGATGTGATCTCTAAACAAGGAGCAGATGTTATAGAAAACGCCATCATGTCAATCACGGGCTTTCCTGAACGGATACGTCAAAAAAATGAAGATATTAGGGAACATAATCGAAGGATTGAACAAGGCAATCTTAAAGGTAAAACTCGAGAGTTGAACGAATTAATTCTAGATCATACTCAGTACAGAGTAGATAAAGTATTAGTCTATCCTTGGGCCCACTTAAGCAAGTTTTTGAGCAATAGCCCAAAAGCAATGAACGTATGTCCTCGAATTGCAGAGATTCTTGAAGATAGAGGAATTGAAGCTACATATTCTCCTTTTGGATGGTATAAATCATTTAAGATTAATTGTTTAGGTCATGAGTTAGCGGAAATGTATCGAGATGTCAAATTATATATCCAACCCGAAGAACATCTTGAGACAGCTAAATTTAAGGTAATATCTTCAGATGGAAAACTCTATGATATTCAATTCGATAACCAAGGACAATATAAAGGAGTACCTCAAATTAAAGATAAAGATTTTGATTTATTCCTACGTTCTGAATTGGGATCTCGGGATGTTAACAAAGAAGGTGAAGAACCGCCTCATATAAAAACAATGAAGGAGTTTGAACTTGTTGATTTTGAACCAAATACAGATTCTGGGAATCTAAGATGGTACACTAAAGGGGTAATAATGAAGAATTTGATTAAACAATATTTAGAAGATTCTTTAATCGATTTTGGAGCTGTTTTAGTAGATACACCAATTATGTACACGGTAAAAAACGATAAACTCACTGCTCAGACTGCTCGCTTTCCCGCTCGAACTTATTGGGTCGAATCTGGCCGTAATAGATATCTATTACGTTTTGCAGGAGATTTTCTACAGTTTGATATGTTTAGTGAGATGAATTTACGTCCTGAATACTTTCCGCTACGAGTATATGAATGGGAACAATATGATTTTCGACGAGAACAAGAAGGAGAATTAACAGGGTTACGAAGATTAAGAGGATTCGTGATGCCAGATTTCCATACATTATGTAAAGATTTACCCTCATCTGTAGAAGAATTTAAAAAGCAATATGATTTAGACAAGTCTCTTATGGAGGATTTAGGTCTAAACTCCTATATTATATTTCGAACCACCGAAGAATTTTTCAAAGATAATAAAGAATGGATTGTAGAATTGGTGAAAAAAGAAAAACAACCCGCCCTCTTAGAATTATGGGAAGATAGATATTATTATTTTATTCTCAAGTTCGAAAGAGCTGTGCTCTCCGCACATGATAAAAGTGCAACATTAGCAACTATTCAGATAGATGTGGAAAGCTCATTGGAATTTATTGAACAAGACGGAAAAAAACGGCAGAAATATAATATTTCATTTAAGGATTCAAATGGAGAAGTAAGGCATCCAATTATTCTTCATAATGCCCCCGCGGGAGGTTTAGAACGTATTATTTGGGGATTACTCGAGTCTGCAGAACGAAATATTGACGATATAGTCCCGGGGTTTAAAACGTGGTTGTCTCCAATTCAAGTAAGAATATTGACTATTAGTGAAGATCAAAATAGGTATGCTGAACAGATTTTAGAAAAACTAAACAATGCTGGTTATCGAACCGATTTTGATGACAGAGATGAAACTTTAGGTAAAAAAATACGAAGGGCTGAAATCGATTGGATACCATATACGATTATAATCGGAGATAAAGAACAGGAAAATCAAACTATCTCAATCAGAAAGAGATTAGTAAATCAAGAATTTAAATCTAAGAAAAGAACATCACAACAAATTAACAATATAAAAATAGATGAATTGCTCAAGATGTTGGAGGAAGAAAC
>WJIN01000493.1 GCA_014730295.1 Promethearchaeota archaeon
ATGCAGTTTTGGACAATATTCTTAAGGCTGAGTTTCCAGGCGATGTCTATCCTATTAATCCGAAGGCTGATGATATCCTCGGTTTGAAAGCTTATGCTTCGGTTAAGGATGTGCCCGGTTCGATTGACTTGGCGGTCATTGTCATCCCGGCGCGCTTTGTGTTGCCGGTTTTGGAAGAATGTGGGCAAAAGGAAGTCCCCTCCGTGGTCATCATCAGCGCGGGATTTCGTGAAGCTGGGCGCGATGGCTTAGAGCTGGAATTAGAGTTGGTCAGAACTGCGCGCAAATATAACATCCGTCTGATCGGCCCCAATTGTTTGGGGGTGATCAACACCCAGATGCCGCTCAACGCCACGTTTGCCGCCGGAATGCCGCCGGGAGGGCCGATTGCGTTTATGTCGCAATCTGGTGCTTTGGGTACGGCTGTGTTGGATATGGCGTTGGCAGGGCATATTGGCTTCTCAAAATTTGTCAGCCTTGGGAATAAGGCTGATGTGAGCGAGATTGACCTGATGCAAGCTTGGGGCGATGATGCGGACTCCCGTGTTATTTTGATGTATGTAGAGGGGGTGCCTGATGGTCAAAAGTTTATAGAAACGGCCAAAGAAGTCACTCGCAAAAAGCCCGTCGTGGCGATTAAGTCCGGTGTGACCGCGTCAGGTTCACGGGCGGTGTCCTCCCATACGGGGAGCTTGGCGGGGTCTGAGGCGGCGTACAAAGCAGCCTTCAACCAGGCCGGCATTATCCGCGCGACGTCGATGGAGGCGCTCTTTGATTATGCGCGCGCGTTTGCCTATCAGCCACCCTTGAAAGGGGACCGCATCGCCATTGTCACCAACGCGGGAGGCCCAGGTATCTTGGCTACCGATGCGCTGGAGCGGGCTGGGTTACAGATTCCGCGCCTGAGTCGTGAAACGACGCAAGCGTTGATGGAGTACCTGCCGGGGGCTGCTAGTGCAGCAAATCCCGTGGATGTCTTAGGCGACGCGATGGCGGATCGATATGAGCACGCGCTCAAAATGGTTTTGGATGACGATGTTGTAGATGGTGTGATTATCATTGTCACACCGCAGGCAATGACCGAAATTGAAGAAACCGCGCGTGCTGTAGGACGGATGGCGCAGGAATCCGATAAACCGGTCTTAGGGTGCCTCATGGGAGAATCGCGCATTCAAGCGGGCATTGATATGCTATGGCAATATGAGGTCCCCAATTATCCTTATCCTGAACGTGCAGCAAATGCCTTGGCCGCGATGAGCGCGTATCGCAAGGAGCAGGAACGCCGCATTTTTGGTATCGTGCCTATTGATGTTGACAAGGAACCGGTGCACGAGTTATTTGAGCGAGTGCGGTCGGAAGGTCGCGTATCCATCGGGGATGCTGAAGCTTGGGAAGTGTTAAGGGCCTACGGATTTAGCGTGCCCAAAACACGACTGGCTCGAAGTCCTGAGGAGGCTATAGAAATTGCGGAGGAATTTGGTTACCCCTTGGTGATGAAGGTTGCTTCCCCAGACATACTGCATAAGACTGATGTGGGAGGCGTTAAGGTTAACCTTCGCACGCCGGGGGATGTGCGTGATGCTTTCGATTTAATGATTTATCGGGCGGGGCGTTATGTCCCAGGCGCGCGTGTTTGGGGTTGCCAAGTTCAGGAAATGGTGCGCGGCGGGCGCGAGGTGTTGTTAGGAATGAGTCGTGATCCGCAATTTGGGCCTTTGGTCGCCTTCGGTTTGGGCGGCATTTATGTTGAAGCCTTAAAGGACGTCTCTTTCCGGGTCGCGCCTTTTAGCCCTAGAGAGGCCGATGAAATGATTCGCGAAATCCGCGCGTATCCATTGTTGGAAGGCGTTCGGGGAGAACCGCCGGCTGACCACCAGGCTATGGTGGATGCCTTGTTGCGAATCAGCCAACTGGTCACCGATTTTCCTGAAATTGTGGAGTTAGATATTAACCCGTTAATGGTTTTTGAGGAGGGGCGTGGCGCAATGGCCATTGATATGCGCCTTGTGTTATCCTCTTCTAATAAGTCGTAGATAAATTTGTGTATGTCAATGAAGCTAGACGCAGTTTCGTTGATTTGAAATCTCATTAAACAAGGAGGAATAAGTAATGTCCGAAGAGAAGAAAACTGGAATGGATACCCTTATGGAGGAAACACGTCGTTTCCCACCACCTGAGTCGTTCAGTGAGGGGGCACATGTCAAGTCGTTAGAACAATATCAGGAGATGTATGAGGAATCCATTAACGATCCTGATGGCTTCTGGCTGAAGGCGACCAAGGAGCTTTTGACATGGTTCAAAGAGCCAACCAAGGGGCGTGAGTATACTTGGAATACCCGTGAACGCGTTATTGAACATAAATGGTTTGAGGATGGTGAGCTGAACCTTTCTTATAATTGCCTTGACCGCCATTTGGAGACCTGGCGCAAAAACAAGGCCGCCATTATATGGCAGGGCGAACCTGAAGAGACCGTGCGCGTATTCACGTATCAGGACCTGCATCGTGAGGTTAGCAAGTTTGCTAACGTGCTTAAGAGCAAGGGGATTAAGAAGGGTGACCGCGTGGCGATGTATATGCCGATGATTCCTGAGTTGGCGATCGCGATGTTGGCTTGCACCCGCATTGGCGCGATTCACTCCATCGTGTTCGGTGGTTTCAGCGCAGTGGCTTTGGCCGACCGTATCAATGACTCTGAGTGCAAGTTGCTGGTCACCAGCAATGTTTCGTTGCGCTCTGGTAAGACCATTCGCCTTAAGGATATGGCTGACGAGGCGCTGGAGAACACGCCCAGCATTGAGAGCGTTATCGTGGTTCAACGCACCGATGACGAGGTCACTATGGTTGAGGGGCGTGATACCTGGTGGCACGACGAAATGGCCGATGTTTCGGCGGTTTGTGAACCAGAATCGATGAAGGCTGAAGATACCCTGTTCATTCTCTACACTTCAGGGTCTACCGGCAAGCCCAAGGGTGTATTGCACACCACCGGGGGATATCTCACCTTCGTTGCAATGACACATAAGTACGTTTTTGATATCCACGATGACGATACCTATTGGTGCACCGCCGACATTGGCTGGATCACGGGCCACAGCTACATTGTGTATGGTCCGCTGGCCAATGGCGCGACGTCGATTATGTTTGAAGGTGTGCCTACCTATCCTGATGCTGGTCGCTTCTGGCATATTGTGGATAAGTTCCAGGTCACTGTTTTCTACACCGCCCCAACCGCGATTCGCGCACTGGCCCGCCAAGGCGAAGAGTGGGTCGATAAATATGACCTGTCCAGCCTGCGCGTGTTAGGTACAGTGGGTGAGCCGATCAATCCTGAGGCTTGGATATGGTATTATAAGCATGTCGGCCATGAAAATTGTCCTATTGTTGACACTTGGTGGCAGACTGAGACGGGCGGCATTCTGATTACGCCGTTGCCCGGTGCCCATACCCTTAAGCCGGCTAGCGCGAGCAAGCCTTTCTTTGGCGTTGAACCCATTATCTTGCGTGATGACCGCAGTGAGTGCGACGTTAACGAAGGCGGCAAATTGTGTATCAAGAGTCCCTGGCCAGCGATGTTGCGCACGACATGGGGTGACCACGAGCGTTTTATCAACACCTATTTCACGATGTATGAAGACTTGTACTTCACGGGTGATGGTTGCCGCAAGGATGAAGATGGCGATTACTGGCTATTGGGCCGCATCGACGACGTTGTAAACGTCTCCGGTCACCGTATCGGTACCGCGGAGGTTGAGAGTGCGTTGGTGAGCCATGAAGCCGTTGCCGAGGCCGCAGTTGTTGGGCGTCCGCACGAAATCAAGGGACAGGCGCTTTATGCCTATGTCACCGTGCGTCAGGGTGTAGAGAAGAACGACGCGCTCATCAAGGAATTGATGAACCATGTCCGCCAGGAGATTGGCCCTATTTCACGACCTGAGGTCATTCAGTTCGCGGATTCCCTGCCGAAGACTCGCAGTGGCAAGATTATGCGCCGTATCTTGCGCAAAATCGCCGAAGGAGAGTTCGATCGCCTTGGTGATGTTAGCACGTTAGCGGACCCAAGTGTCGTTGAACGACTGATAGAGGATCGCAAGTAGTGATGGTTGAACGTGGGGGGCGGCTGGATAGCTTCCTACTCTGAAAATCTCTAAAACAAGGGAGTGGCGTGCGAGAGCAGTAGATGACCTTCTGCGAAGTGTAGCACCTACTCCCTTTTTCATAATTCAAGGCAACCTTAGGTTATCCGTAACCCTAGGTTGCCATCACAATTTATAATTCGTCATTCGTAATTAGGAGGGTCATTATGTCCACACAGAGTAAAGTCATTGATCGCCGCTTGGTTGTTGTGGGGGCATTGCTCATTCAGCTATGTCTAGGGGCGATTTATGCTTGGAGTGTCTTCACGCCCTATCTCACGGACCCGGCAGGTGAGTTTCAATTTAGTAGTACGCAGACGCAGATAATTTTTTCCGTTTCTCTCGCAACTTTTGCTGTGGTTATGGTGTTGGCTGGTCGATGGCAAGCTAATGCTGGTCCACGCATTGTCGCCTTGACGGGAGGCGCGGTCCTAGGTGCTGGTTACGTGTTAGCGGGCCTTTTGGGTAAGAGCTTTTTCGCACAAGTTTTGTTTATCGGTTTGGTG
>WJIN01000132.1 GCA_014730295.1 Promethearchaeota archaeon
ATATTACACTATTTTCTATATAGTTTTTTCTTGATATTTCGATAAATTTACGCATCTCTTTAGAACTCAAAGCGGAATCTATTCTCATAACCATATGAATTTTATCAAAATGCTGGTCTTGAGAATATATCTTTCCCACGAGATTTTCCAATAGACAGCTAAGATAAATGAATCTCTTCCTTCCATCTTATAATTTATTGTGAATTTGAAAGTGAGTATTAGGTTTGATGAAGCATATTCAATGTATTAAAGTAATTATCATCTCAAGTTAAAAGATGGACTTTTTGATTTTCCACCAGTTATCTTTAGGATGATCTTCAATAACCAGATTCGTACTTCTATATGTAAATAAGGATTTACACAGCATATGCTTTGTTTTGCTTTTTCTATTTCGATTTTCAAATACTTCATTATTATTTCAAATAGAAAAATCATGTATAGTTTTAGTAAAATATTTATAATCTCGTCGTTATAACCAAATATAGGAGAATAATATGGCGCGTCCTGATGATTGGATAAGACAAGCAGAGAGAGATATTGTACACGCAAAAGAAAGTATAAATATTGAACACTACGAATGGTCCGTATTAGCAGCACAGCAAGGTGCAGAAAAGGCAATTAAGGCTTTACATTATGAGCTTGGAGGGGATCCATGGGGACATTCTATTTTTAAATTCATGGAAAATCTTCCTAAGAGGATTAAAGTGCCAGAGGAAATAATTAATGCTGCAAAAAACTTGGATAAGCATTACATAACCTCTCGGTATCCAAATGGATTCGCATCGGGGGCACCCGAGGATTATTATATTGAAAAAGATGCTAAAGAGGCAACTGATTATGGAGAAAAAATACTTAAATTCTGTAAGGATTCGATATCCTCCCTCAGAAAAGAAACTGAATAAAATTTTGGAAGAAAACGGTGAAGATTTACTTGAATCTGTCCCAAAGATAAAAAAAATTATTTTATTCGGTTCTTATGCAAAAGGAAAACCACATTTTGGAAGCGATGTTGATTTAGTTTTTATTGTATCAGAACGAACTCCAAATGATTTTGAAAAAATATATGAGAAATTATACAACTTATCTGCGGAATATGAATGGTCTCCGTTAGTTTATTCAGAGGAACAATTCGAGAACGTGAAGAAAAAATCTAATAATTTTTACGAAGAAATTATGAAAACGGGTAGAATAATATTTCCTTAAAATTGGAATGTTTACCACCCACTTTAAAAGATGATTTTTGTCTAGCTATTTATTATCTCAGCACTCATTTTCTATTGGGTATTTCAGATAGAATCTATTGATTTAATCACACTCATTAAATCTTAATTTGTATCAGGACAATAATTCTCTTATTAAACATTTTCTAAAAGACTTTCAATGATAAGCCTGGGATGAGAAAAGAGATCCATCATCTCATAAACCCGAATTGTATTAAACATTTTTCAATAAAAGCTTAAAGTTTATAAAAGATGTATAAGTGTTTTTAACAATTTTCAGCCTATGCTATTTCCTCTGAAAACTGTTAACCTTGAGAAAATATTTATTAAACAAATATCATTAAAATAGATAATATTTAAACAAATTATAGAACACGTAAAGAAATTCTCATACTTTCGAAAAACTTCATCTAGAGCCAAAATCGAACGATCTTTAGGAAATGGATGTTTCCCAAGAGAAAACTTAATATGTGAATATCGAATATATATTCATAAAATACAAACTCGATAGATGAAAGCGAAGGAATAGAATTTCTTGAAATTTATCGAAAATACGATAAAGATTTAATTATAATAATTACTTAAAAACGAATGAATTAAAATGGACAATAGAATAAGAATACTGGACGTTACTAACCGAGACGGGGTGCAAACCAGCCGTTTAGGATTGGCAAAAATAGAAAAAACCGTTATTAATATTCTCCTCAACCAAATGGGGGTGTATCAGAGCGAATTTGGATTTCCGACCACACTTCACGAGACGAATTATATCAACGCGAATCTTGAATTAGCCCGAATTGGCGTATTAGATCCCATTATTTTGGAAGGCTGGGTTAGAGCGGTTGCGTCTGATGTAGAAAAGGCTGTGGAGCTTACAAGAGTAGAACACTTGAACGTATCAATATCCACATCCAATCAAATGATTCAAGGCAAATTTCAAGGCAAATACGACAGAGATGATGTAATAAATTTAATGACAGAAGCCGTGTCTCGTGCCAAAGAGTTAGGGATTAAAACGATCGGTGTAAATGCCGAGGATGCCAGTAGAACCGATATGGATTTCTTAATAAAATTTGGAAACGCTGCTCGGAAAGCAGGTGCGGATCGGATCCGTTATTGCGACACCTTGGGCTATGAACGTGCGTTTCGAATACATTTCCGATGTAAAGAATTAGCCAGTGCCGTAGAAATACCTATCGAATTACACACACATAATGATTTAGGGATGGCCGTCGCAACGGCAATTGAAGGTGCGAAAGGAGTTGTAGAAGAAGGTCAAGACGCCTATATTAATACTACGGTAAACGGAATGGGTGAAAGAGCTGGGAATTGTGATTTAGTAACCACTCTATTGGCGTTAAAGCATGGAGCGGACTTTGATGAGCTTGGATTACTTGATCCAAATTTAGACCTTAGTAAGGCGTGGCAAATAGCAAAATATGCGGAGCACAGTTTTGGTGTTCCTATTCCTGTGAATCAAGTTGGGGTGGGAGAAAATATGTTTGCGCATGAATCTGGAATCCATGCGGATGGAATGTTGAAAGACCATGACACCTATGAATTATACGATTTTCATGAATTAGGAAGAGGAGAGAAGATCCTCGTTG
Organism: Promethearchaeota archaeon; assembly: GCA_014730295.1. Next base: position 2,828 of record WJIN01000132.1, read on the forward strand.
AGACTGGAAGGAAAATTACCACGGGTGAATATAGCGGAATCTCCGCCATGAAACATGTCTACGGAAACTTTAATTTAGAATTCAAGAACGAAGAAGAAGCGAGACAAATATTAGAATTATGTAGATTTGCCAACGTTCAAAAGCAAAAACCATTAACGAAGGAAGAATTCATACTATTAGCACAACATCCTAAGATCTGCCATACACTTCTTAAAATGGAGCCACCTTCGATTTCGATCTTTAAACCCTACATAAAATACAATGGCAAAGAAACTAAAACCGAAGAAGAATATCTCACGAAAGAGCAATAGTTTCAAAAAAAAATCTCTAATAGCCTTAAATTTTTCATAAATTCTACTTTTATATTTTATTTAATAAGCAATTTTATTTTTGATCTTAGTCTATTTCATCCAAATTTCTATTTCGTCAACGATTTTGAAGAAAACTACGAATTCAGCTTCTCTCTTTAAATTGAGATTTTATGCTGAATATTCGAAATAAAGACCAATAATAATATTTAAATTCATAACAAAACATATAGATATTTACGGTTTTTGAAAAAAATCAAAAAAATCAAGTTGAGATTAGATAATGCAAAGTGAGAAATCTCCGTATTTAGCAAGGATTTGGCGGAAACATTACGATAATTATGTCAAGGAGGATTTAGAGTTTGAGGTTAGATCACTCGCAGACATTCTTAGAGACTCTGTGAAAAATTATCCCGAGAGTCTGGTCTACGAATTTATGGGAACGACAGCTACATATCAAGAATTTGAAAAAAATGTCATAGCATTTGCAAATTTCCTCGCAGAAAATGGACTGAAAAAAGGCGATAAAATCGCTATTAACTTACCTAATTGCCCCCAGTTTCTTATTGCACTTTTCGGAGCATTTTATGCAGGTGTGGTGGTTTCTGGACTAAACTTTCTCCTCCAACCTAATGAAATAATTTATCAGCTTTCGGATTGTGAAGCCAAGGCGATAGTTACCATGGATTCCTTTTATGAGGAGAATGTGCGGAAAGCTCTTGTGAGTGGAAAAACTCGGGTTGAATCAATTATCACCACAAATATTTCCGATCTGATGGATATTAGCGGAATTAAGAAAGCTCTGGGAAAGCTTCTCAAGAAAATTCCCACGGGCAAAATTGAGCCCATTGATGGAATGAAATTATTAAAATTCCCGGAAATTTTACGCAGTTATTCTAATAGCACGCCACCGGATGTAAAGGTGAATCCCAAAGAAGACTTAGCATTTCTTCAGTATACGGGAGGAACTACGGGACCCCCTAAGGGGGCGATGCTGACGCATTTTAATGAAGTGGCCAATATTGACCAAGTGACTCATTGGTGGGAAGTCGATGCACGAAGAGGAAAAGATATATTTATCTCTGGATTTCCGTTTTTCCATCTTGCGGGAATGTTTATGAATCTCGGAGCGATTGCCTATGCTGGAACACAGCTATTAATACCTAATCCACGCGACACCGAGCATATTGTCAAATTATTGAAACAATGGAAGCCCGATATTATGGTAAATGTACCCACCTTGTATTTGATGTTGTTAAATGAACCGGAATTCAAAGAAATGGATTTGAGTAGCATCCGTGTTTATGTTTCAGGAGCCGCACCTTTTCCCGCTGAGAGTATCAATAAATTTGAACAGATTGTCGGAGAACATAAGCTTCTCGAAGTCTATGGAATGACCGAAGCCTCACCTATCGTAACCATGAACCCTTATCAAGGAAAGCGAAAGATTGGAAAAGTCGGACTTCCTATATCAAACACCTTAGTAAAAATAGTTAATGTGGAGCGAAAAGAGCAAGAAGTTCCCATCGGAGAGGCTGGAGAGATCGCAATTAAAGGCCCCCAGATCTTTCAAGGATACTGGAATAAACCGAAGGAAACTGAACATGCACTCAGAGATGGCTGGTTTTATACTGGCGATGTCGGGATCATGGATGAGGATGGTCATTTAAAGATTGTTGATAGGACGAAAGATATGATTAATGTGTCAGGTTTCAAAGTCTTTAGTGTAGAAGTGGATAATAAGATGGTTAAACATCCTGCAATCCAATTGGCATCCACGATTGGAATTCCAGATCCAGATCGCCCAGGTTCTGAAATGGTAAAATTATATGTGTTATTGGAGGAGAGCTATTCTGTAAATGAACAACTTAAAGAGGACATTCGACTTTTTGCTGAGGAAAATTTAGCGCGCTACAAAGTTCCAAAGATTATTGAAATCGTCGAAGAGATTCCTCTAACCACGGTTGGCAAAATAGATAAGAAAGCACTGAGAGCGCTAGAGCCAAAGTAAATTTAAAATTTCATTCTAATTTTCATTCATTTTTTTTCTGTGTGTTTTTCCTTGAGTAATAAAATTATTTTAAGACTTTTATTCAATTATTAGGTATATGATTCAAAAAAAAAAAAATATATACAGTAGTGATACATAAATGGTAGGAACAGATGAATTTGTTCAGTGTATTAATGATGAAATTTTGGAAAAATTAAGTTTGAGAAACCGCTATAATTTTCTCAATATCAATTTGATGAGCATTTTAAAACCGAAATATATGAATTTTCTTAGAGAAGCCCAAAATTTCTATGTAAAGTTTGAAAAACAGAATAATATCACTCATACGGAAGACTTTTATGAATGGATTCCCAAAATAGGGGCGCAAGGATTAATTACGAGGGTAAATCCATTTGTGGATGCGGGATTAGATCTTGAACCAAATGGGATGGTGGCTGAATTTATGAGAGTCCTCGCAACGGATTTTTTTGACCCCCAACTCGCGATGGGGATGGGAGCGACTGTGTTGGCTGTGAATCCCTTAGTCCTCCATCATGAAGATATTGACATCCGTTTACAGGCGCTTAAAGAATTGGTCACTGGAGAAAAAATCGGGTGTATATGTATTACAGAACCAGAAAGAGGATCTGATGCGGTTCATATGCTCACGACAGCTGATGAACAGGAAGATGGAAGCTATATCTTAAATGGAGAAAAGATCTATCAAACCAACGGAACGAAGGCTGATTGGGCCGTTATTTATGCCGTTACCGAAAAGAACAATGGAAATACGATGGGACAATTTTTAGTCGATACTACATGGGATGGATGGAAAGCTGAACGTGTCAATATTCCTTGGACGCCTCGAATGCATGTAGGCAAAGAGACATTTACCAATCTTCGGGTTCCGAAAGAATATGTGTTGGGTGGACCCGGTAAGGGACGAGAACATCTATTTGAGGGTTTAAATTTAGAACGATTAGGTATCGTAATCCTCAATATCGCTGAAGCTTGGAACGCACTTTCACATGCTGTGATTTATTGCAACATGCGCGAGCAATTTGACCAAGCAATTTTAAAGTATCAAGGTGTGGGATTCCCCCTGGGCGATCAATGGGCAAAAACGATGAATATGACCTTAGCTGCTCTTCATATTTGCCAAATTGTGGATGAAAAACTAGAACAACATAATGGAACTCTCCCTAAACAATTAAATCTCGCCCTTGGGGCAAATGCATCTCAATTGAAATCACAGAGTGCAAAATTATCCGAACGGGTATGCTATGAATGCGCAAATCTAATGGGCGGAGCAGGTGCGTGTGATAACACTCTAATGCATGATTTATTAGGGATCTCGAGGATACAAGAGATGGGTGGAGGTACACGGCAAATCCAGCAATATATTATGTCTTTAGCATTGCGAAAAATCTTTAAAATGATATAGGTTCTCCTATAAAAAAATTTGAATTCTCTGCTAAATTTATTTAGCTATGATTAAGAAAAAAATTGATGATGTAGAGAATGAGGTTGTCACTAAGGCAAATTCAACTCAGACTACGGTTCGATGGTTAATTACCAAAGATGACGGTCCGACGCATTTTGCGACGCGTAGATTTGAGATCCAACCCGGCGGTGAGGTCGGACTTCATCAACATACTGAAGAACATCATATCTATGTTTTAGAGGGAGAGGCTGGGTTTTATAATAAGGATGGTTTTAAATTTGCCGCAAAGAGAGATGAGGTAATCTTTATCCCACCTAATGAACCCCACAGCATAAAAAATGATAGTGATAAGATATTTTCCTTTATTTGTATCATACCTTAATTAAAATAGGACTAAATCTTTTTCTTTTTATTTCTTACTAAAAAAGAAGGAAAAATAGTTATTTAGAAAAGATTTCTACGAAATTGATTACCGCGTAAGAAAAGAGGACTAATCCAGAAATTTTGAATATTAATGACAAGAAATATATAACTATCCGAATACCTGGAAGCAAGCTGTCCAATGCTGCTACTATCGTTTCAACGAGAATATTTGCTCCGATCGCGTATATTATTACACCAACCGCGATTAGATATGCGGGCTTCTTGAATTCAGCCGCCTTCTTTCCAATGTATAGAAATAATATGGGAAGTATTATCGCAATAATGTTGATAAAAAACAACAAGAACGATACTAATTGAAATTCGCTTGCAGAAGTGACTGGGAAAATGAAAACTATGAATGCTATTAAAACTATGATATAGCTAAAAATACCTTTGAATTTGAATTTTAATATGCTCCTATCTACGATAAACAACACCCACCCATACCCAAGAGCGCTGATTAGCACACCAATTTTCCAAAAGAATGTATTCGGATTCACATGATAGAGCGCTGGGTTCAAATTAGTGAGAACGAAATCAAAAATAGAATAGAATAGCCGCGAGAGAAACAAACATATGAGTAATAAAAACACACTAAATATGAAACTAAACAAGGAAAATTGTCCTGTCTCCTTTCTCCGTAGATATATTTTATAGCCCAAATAGCTTGCGGTTAAAAATTTCACACATAAGAGTATTATTGTCAAAATGAGAGAAGTACCATACTCAAGTGGTGTTATGCTCATATTAAATACACGTGGTATTTTCAATAAAAACCTTTTTAGTCTACAATTGATGTATGAGAAATAGTTATATAGATTAAGAACTAAAAAATCAGTATGAGTAAATAATTATCTCTATTAAAATACTTTAACTAATCATATTATGAAAATCTCTGAAATTAAAGATCTTGTGTATGAGAAGGAAAAAAACGGAATATGCACCGTCACGCTTAATCAACCAAAGCGTAAGAACGCTATGTCATTCGTGACCTTTTTGGAAATTGAAAGCGTTTTGGAAGATATGGAAGCAGATAAAAATGCGAAAGTTCTTATCATAACAGGCGCACAAGAGGCAAATGCATTTTCTTCTGGTGGCTATTTTAATATGAATATGTATACCTCGGTGCCTAAACATATCATGGACGAGTTAGATCTCCAAGATATTGCGGTTAAACGTCTGTGTATGAAATTATGGGAGTTTTCTAAACCCATCATCTTCGCAATTAACGGGCTTGCAGTAGGAGCTGGGTTCACGATGGCGTTAGCGGGAGGCGATTTGATATATATGTCTGAAGATGCCTATATTGGATTTTATTTTATTCGGCGGGCAGTAATGGCAGAATTTGGGGCTGACTTTCTCCTACCATTTTACGTGGGATTTCAAAAAGCGAAGGAATTACTTTATTTTGGTAAGAAAATATCTCCTCAAGAAGCATTAGAGTTAGGATTAGTAAATAAAGTCTTGCCTCACGAAAAATTAATACCTTATACGCGGGAACAAGCCAAAAAGTTGATTCCACCCCAAGGCCCAAGCCTTTCCATTAAATTAATGAAAAAAACTATGCATAGCTATTTTAAAGAGATTCTCTCAAAAACATTGGATCTCGAAAATCAAGGACTCCGGGAATTAATGAAAACGCACGACTTTAGAGAATCCATGAAATCACTAATTAAAAAAACGGATCCACAATTTAAAGGAAAATAACTTAGATAAAAACAATTTGAAATTTTAACTTATAGACAAAAAAGAAATCATCTCATCAAATTCTCAATAGGAAAAGTAAAAATTCTGATGAGGAGTGACTTTTTGGGATATAGATACGATATCATATTCAATTCCGTTTGCTATAACCGATTATTAAGATTATCAACACTTTAAATATGAGTTGGTCGCCCGTGAGAACTTGGTAGATTGCTTTGTGAATACACAACTTGCCCAAGTACGAATATTGCCTCAAATAGGCTAAATAAGAGTGCGGTCGTATAGAAAGCTGCCTCAAAATTAGGGAATATCCCGATGATTGTTAGGATCAAGGGAATCTGAAGAGGGATTTCAAGTGAAACCCAGAAAACTAGGGATATAACTTTGCTAGACTTAATTTGATTGATCGCGGTTTCTTTATTTTCAGGATTCCGTAAGGAAAAGATAATCAATACCCAATTGAGACAAAGAAATATAAGGCTACACAAAAACCAAAAAATATGACCTGTGAGACCATATTGATCAAGACCAATTGGTATGAGGGATGCAACAATCACTAAGAGTCCTGATGTGACTACACTCCTAATCCTTCCAAGCTGAGAGACTTCAATCTCATCCCTCCCTGTTAAGCTAATAAGAGCTCCAAATCCAACAAAAATACCCGCAATATGGGCTATTCCTATAAATAATTCAATCTCTTCCAACATTTTTAACCACTTAAAATTTTATGGTAATATTATGAAAACATCAATTTAAAGATGTTGGAGATCGAAATAGCTCTGCGCAGTTTTATTAATGCATTCTAAAACTAAATAAAATTTATTAAATCTCTAATGAGTTAATTTTTAAATTGTCTTTTTATTATTATCAATTATTATTATGAATAATAATTTAGAAAAAATGGAGAATAACGCCAAATTTATTTTTGTGACTGGTGGGGTAATGAGTGGTATTGGAAAGGGCGTTGTTACTGCCAGTTTGGGAAAGATCCTTCAATTTCGTGGATTTAATATTTCAGTGGTCAAAATTGATCCTTATTTGAATGTTGATCCTGGAACATTAAATCCTATTGAGCATGGAGAATGTTTTATCACAGAAGAGGTCTGGGATTTCAAACCTGTACCGGATTCTGATGAACGGATCTATAAGATTAGCGAAATTGATCAAGATTTTGGGACTTATGAACGGTTTTTAGGAATCACAATCCATCCTTCCAATAATATTACATCTGGACAAATCTATTTATCCACCATTCTCAGAGAACGAAAAGGGCGATTTCTGGGAAGAACTGTACAACTTATCCCTCACGTAACTGATATGATCAAACAACGTTTATTCGAGATTGCCAAAAAGGATGATTTAGATGTCTTATTGGTGGAATGTGGAGGGACGGTGGGCGATTTAGAATCAAGTATCTTTTTAGAAAGCTTTCGACAATTACGCTTAGAACTGCCCAAAAAGAATACTGTCTTTGTCCATGTCACACTTGTTCCATACTCCAAAGCTGTGGGGCAGCAAAAATCGAAACCAACACAACATTCGGTAAAGCAATTACAGAGCGCAGGACTACAACCAGATATCATAATTGGGAGAAGTGAGGAACCGCTTGAAGAAGATATACGCAATAAAATTTCACTCTTCTCTAACATTCCCAAAAAAGCAGTCGTATCTAACCCCGATTTAGATAATATTTATGAATTACCTTTACTGTTTGAAAAACATAAATTGGGTGACTTGCTCTGTGAAACCCTCGATCTAAAAGCAAAATTAGTATCATATAGTGAAATAACGAACTTTTCCGAATGGAAAAAAACCGTAGAAGTATTTAGAAATGCCGATAAGAAAATTAAGATCGGGATGCCCGGCAAATATTTCAATATCACAGATTCATATATCTCCATTAATGACGCATTGGAGCATGCTGCTGCCCATCAAGGCTATAAAACAGACTTGAAGATGATCAATATTGATTCTGATACAGATATCGAGGCACAATTAGAAGATTGCGACGGTATCCTGTTAACTCCGGGATTCGGGGAAAGAGCGGTTGAGGGGATGATAGAAAGTGCCCTCTATGCGATGGAACATAAGGTACCCTTTCTGGGGATTTGCTTCGGGGCACAGTTATTTTTCGTTGCCTTCTGCAGGAAATATCTGGGTTTAAAAGAGGCGAACTCCACCGAAATTAATCCCGATACTCCCCATCCCGTCATAGATCTCCTGGAAAGTCAAAAGCAAGTGTCAGAAAAAGGTGGTACTATGCGATTGGGAGGATTAAAAGTATTTATTAAGGAAGGAACTAAATTATACGATGCTTATCAAAAAAAAGAGGTCGTGGAACGCTTTCGACATAGGTATCATATTAAAAACGAATATATTTCACGAGAAGCAAAAGAAAAGGGAATCCGAATATCAAGCACGGACGAATCTGGAACGATAATAAATAGTATTGAATTAGACAGACCAGATCATTGGATGGTGGGCACTCAGTTTCACCCAGAATTTAAAAGCGCCCCATTTAACCCTTCACCCGTTTATTCAGCGTTTATTGAGGCCGCAATTAATAATAAAAATAAAATTTAATCTTAGAATCGTATATTTACCGAAAATATCCACCAAAAAAGAGAACAAATTCACAAGATGAATTGAAGAGGTCTTTAATCGAAGAAATTACTCTTTTTCATCATATAATCAATTAGGGAGTAATTCAGCATAATAAAATTCCTAACAACAACTAAATTCATGGATTGAGACCGGGAAGAAAAGATTGCCTATTATATATTTACCTCCTTCATAAATTATTCAAATCTTTCCTGATTAAATTTCATTCTATTTTTTCATAGGATTTAATCATTTAAAATAATGAATTATAATCCAAAATCGGGCATCTTACTATGTTAATAAAAAAAATTAGTTAAAAATTTTAGAAATCCATCACTAGCCAATTAAACAGATATTAAAAAGACGACTAATATGGAATATAAAGACGAGCGCCCAGCTATATTAATGCTAAAAGACGGTCGTTATTTCGAGGGTATAGGATTTGGTGCAACCAAAATTGTCACTGGCGAATTAGTCTTTAACACCATCACAGGAGCGGGATATAATGAAACATTGACCGATCCTTCATATCAAGGACAAATTGTTACGATGACTCACCCATTAGTGGGGAATTATGGCGTACCTCCGTGGGAGAAGGATGTAAATGGATTAATTAAATATTTCGAGTCTGATTCGATTAAAGTGAGCGGATTCCTAGTAAATGAATGTTGTAAACATCCTCATCATTATGAAAGTATAAAAACCTTAGATGAATTTTTAAGAGAAGAAGATGTCCCTGGGATTGAATGGATAGATACTCGAGCCATAACAAAAATCTTAAGGGAAGAAGGAGTGCAAGTGGGATTGATAGCGGTGTATGATGCAGAAGAAACACCAGATATAGACGAGCTAAAACAAATTATAATTGAGGCCAAAGATCCCAACCTCCGACATTTAGCAAGTGAAGTTTCTACTAAAGAAGTGCAGAAATTCTCTCCAGAAAACCCTAATGGCAGAGCGGTGATATTAGATCTGGGAGTGAAATACAGCATTATCCGCAATTTATTGCAACGTAATATTGAAGTAATTTTAGTCCCCTATGATCATTCCTATTCACAGATAATGGATTACAAACCAGACGGAGTTCTTATTTCTAATGGTCCTGGCGATCCAAAATTATATACAAAGGCAGTTGATGTTGGAAAAAAATTAATTGCTAATGACATTCCCACATTCGGAATATGTTTAGGGAATCAAATCCTCGGCATAGCGGCGGGAGGAGATTCCTATAAATTAAAATACGGACATCGAGGTGGAAATAAAACAGTAATTAATCCCGATACAGAGAAGTGTTATATCACCTCCCAAAATCACGGATATTGTATACAAGATTTTGAAAAGAGTGGATTTATTGAATTTCTCAGAAACATCGATGATAATTCCAATGAAGGGATAGTCCACCAGACTAAACCCATATTTGCTGTTCAATTCCATCCAGAAGCTTCACCTGGACCGCTCGATTCAACCTATTTATTCGATAAATTTACCAAACTTATGGAGTTATAAAAATGCCGTTAGATAAAACCATTAAAAAGGCTCTAGTGGTGGGTTCTGGAGGGATACGTATTGGACAAGCCGGAGAGTTTGATTATTCTGGTTCTCAAGTGCTAAAGGCACTTCAAGAAGAAGGGATAGAGACTATTCTTATCAATCCTAATATTGCAACAATCCAAACAGATCCAGAACTTTCTGATAAAGTCTATTTGCTCCCAATTAATGTACAATATGTAGAGGAGGTGATAAAAAAAGAGAAACCTGACGGCATTCTCTTATCTTTTGGAGGTCAAACAGCATTAAACGTAGGGGTTGAACTAAAAGAGTTAGGAATATTGGAGAAATATAATGTTAGGGTATTAGGGACTCCCATAGGAGCGATACAGAAAACGGAAGATAGAGATCTATTTGTTAAGGCAATGGAGGAATCGAAGGCTCCTGTATGCAAAAGTAAGGCTGTGAATAGCTTCCCTGAGGCGAAAAAAGCAGCAGTAGAATTTGGCTTTCCACTAATGATTCGAGTTGCATATACCTTGGGAGGTAGAGGTTCGGGCATTGCTTCCAATATGAATGAATTCGAGAAAATGGCTCGTCGAGGCTTGGCTCAATCACGCATAAGTCAGATTTTAATTGAAGAGAGTGTGTGGGGATGGAAAGAGGTTGAATATGAAGTTGTTCGAGATGCGGCTGATAATTGCTTTATTAACTGTAATATGGAAAATTTTGATCCCGTTGGTATCCATACAGGAGAAAGTATCGTTGTAGCTCCTTCGCAAACACTTACAAACGAAGAATATCATATGCTTCGATCTGCTTCAGTCCGAATCATTCGGAATTTAGGAATTATTGGCGAATGCAATATTCAATACGCATTAAATCCGAAATCAAAAGAGTTCCGAGTAATCGAGGTAAATGCGCGATTATCCCGCTCTTCAGCTCTGGCCTCAAAAGCAACCGGCTATCCTCTTGCATATATCGCCGCGAAATTAGCCATAGGTTATAATCTTCCAGAACTTAAAAATAAAATAACGGGGATCACTACCGCTTGTTTTGAACCTGCTTTAGATTATCTTGTTTTGAAAATCCCGCGCTGGGATCTAACGAAATTCCATAGAGTAGACAGGCATATTGGAAGTCAAATGAAAAGTGTGGGTGAAGTGATGGCAATCGGGCGAACCTTTGAAGAGGTCTTGCAGAAAGCAATACGTATGTTAGATATCGGAATGAAGGGCGTTGTCGCAAATGATTTAGAGCCCATCGAAGATATTAATGAATTAAAATATAATTTGCAAAATCCTACGGATCTGCGTGTGTTCAGGTTGGTGGAGGCACTAAAAAAGGGCTTGAGTATTGATGAGATATATCAGATTTCGCGAGTAGACAAATGGTTCCTATATAAAATTAGAAATATTATAGATATCGAGAATAATCTCAAAACACTGAAAATATTAGAGTCAAGTGATAAAGAGAAAAGATATATTTTAAGACGTGCCAAGCGATTTGGCTTTTCTGATGGACAAATTGGAAAAATCCTGGGTGTAGATTCCATTAAAATACGTAATCTCCGTAAGAAATATAATATTGAGCCTTATGTAAAACGTATCGATACACTTGCCGCTGAATGGCCCGCAATTACGAATTACCTTTATCTAACCTATAGCGCCTCTGAGCATGACATCGACTTTAATGAGGAGAGAGAAAAAAACCTCAAAAAGATAATAGTATTGGGGAGCGGTACCTACAGAATAGGGGCTTCTGTGGAATTCGATTGGGGTTCAGTAAATTGTTTATGGGGACTTAAAAACCAAGGGATCGACCAAGCAATTATTATTAACTATAATCCCGAGACAGTTTCCACGGATTTTGATGTATCAGACAAGTTATACTTTGAGGAACTTTCTGGGGAACGTGTGTTAGATATTGCGGAATTAGAAATGGCAGATGGGGTCGTAGTTTCAGTTGGAGGTCAGATCGCCAACAATCTTGCTGCTAAGTTTTCGAAATATTCGGAATTTTTCCGTAAAACCGGTATTAATATTTTAGGGACGCACGGATCTCGTATAGATATGGCGGAAGATAGGAGTAAATTCAGCTCATTGTTGGATCAACTAGATATTAAACAACCGGAATGGAGAGCCCTTACTACGAAATCAGAAGCTCTTAAATTTGCTGATGTTGTTGGCTATCCTGTTTTAGTCCGTCCATCGTATGTTCTTAGCGGTGCCGCGATGCGCGTGTGTTATGATGAAAAGACATTGAAAGATACTCTCGATTTGGCAGCATCCGTGTCACAAGAATATCCTGTTGTTATTACCAAGTTTTTTACAAATGCACGAGAGGTAGAATGCGACGGAGTATGTGATGGAAAAAATGTGTTTATTGGGGCAATCGTTGAACATATCGAGAATGCGGGAATTCATTCCGGAGATGCTACCATGAGTATACCGCCCTTCACAATTCCTCAAAATGTAATTGACATTATTAAAGATTATACCAGACGCATCGCATTGGCATTAAAAATTCGAGGGCCTTTTAATGTACAATATTTAGTAAAGAACGGTGATGTTTTCGTAATCGAATGCAACTTACGTTCGAGTCGAAGTATGCCTTATGTATCGAAAACCCGCGGTATAAACCTTATGAGGCTTGCCGCGGAAGTTATAATGGGAAATGAAATTCCCGAACGATTGTTGAATTTACCTTATGGAAATTATGTCTCGATTAAGGCACCGATGTTCTCATTCATTCGGTTGGATAAAGCTGACCCTATACTTTCTGTGGAGATGGCGAGCACGGGAGAGGTGGCATGTATGGGAGATGATTTCTCTGACGCGCTAATAAAAGCATTAGAAGCCACAGAGCGAAATATTCCTGTTCATGGGGGTAACGTACTTATCTCCGTAGCGGGAGATCAATTAAAAAAAGAGATCATCCCGATAGCCAATAAGCTTAAAAATATGGGTTTTACATTATTCGCTACAGATGATACGGCTCAAGCATTACGAAATAATGATCTTTATTCAGTGAAATTATATAAAGTCCATGAATACGGAAAAGAGCCTAATATAATCGGTTGTTTACAAAACGGTGCGATTGATCTGGTTATCAATATACCACTTCCGACCTCTCAAGAAGATAAATTTCGACAAATAATAGAGGATGAATATACTATACGGAGGATGGCAGTGGATTATAATGTTCCGGTAATTATTAACATTGAATTAGCCCGAGCATTAGTAGATGCTATAGAAGAGGTAAGAAGAAGAAAACCTCAAATAAAGGCTTTAAATGAATATCATGAAACCTTAAAAGAAGTATATTGGTAAAATATCAATAATGTGAAAAATTTTTAATTTATTTTTTGTCCTTAATTCTGATCTACTTCTTATTTAGTCTCTATTATCAATACTAAGATAGCTTAATTAGTTATATATAATTATATTAAGAAAAATAAATTATCGCCTTTTATTATGATTTATAAAGAAGAAAAGCCCGCAATTTTATTGCTAGAAGATGGTTCCTATTTTGAGGGAATCGGTGTTGGTGCAAGTAAACAAATAATGGGAGAAATAACTTTTTCAACTGTTCCTGGATCGGGTTACATTGAAGCTTTAACAGACTTTACATATACAGATAAAATTTTAGTATTTACGTATCCTTCAATCGGAAATTACGGAGTTCCGAAAAAAGAGCATGATGATCATGGCATACTTAAACATTTCGAATCCGACACCATAAAGGTGAGTGGGGTGGTGATGAACGAGTACTGTGCGACTCCGAGTCATCATGAAAGCGTAAAAGCTTTAGAAACCTGGCTAATAGAAGAAAACATACCGGGAATACAATGGATTGATACACGAAGGCTTATCCAACGGCTTGTCAGGGAAGAACGCACTTTCGGTTGTTTAAAAGTATTTGAAACCGAGCAAAAACCTGATTTAGAAAAAATGATGGAAAATTTAAAGAAATTTCCTAAAGAATCCGATAGGCTTCTTGTTTCCAAAATTTCAACACCTCAGACTCAAAAATTTACTCCTTTAGATCCAAAGGCGACGATTATAATATTGGATTTAGGAACCAAAAATGGCATCATTCGGACGTTATTATCTAAGAATCTTGAGATAATAAAAGTACCTTATTCTTTTGATTATGAACGTATAGCTGCTCTTAATCCCGCTGGTGTTATAATTTCAAATGGCCCGGGGAATCCCGCCTATTTAGAAAATCCAATACATCTCGTACGGGAATTGATTAAAAATGATATTCCTACTATGGGGATAGGATTAGGAAATATGATACTAGGGTTAGCCGCTGGGATGGATATCTATAAAATGGATGCAGAGCATAGAGGTGGTAGAACAACCGTAGAAAATGCGACCGACCAATGCTATATCACCGCCCAAAACCATGGATATTGTCTCAAATACAGCAATTTAAATGGATTTAAGGAATTATATTATGATAAAGATGATAAGTCAAATGAGGGATTGATCCATGAAGACAAACCCATATTTTCAGTGGCATTTAATCCTGAAGGCTCACCCGGACCCTTGGATATGAGAGAAAAGATATTTAATCAATTTGTCGAATTATTGGAGGTCTAAAAAATGCCCTTAGATAAAAGTCTTAAAAAAGTTCTAATTTTAGGATCTGGTGCTGTAAGAATAGGACAAGCGGGAGAATTTGATTATAGTGGAAGTCAAGTTCTTAAAGCTCTAAATGAAGAAGGAATTGAAACCATTTTAGTAAATCCTAATATCGCCACTATTCAAACGGACCCTCAGATGAGCTCAAAAGTGTATTTATTACCTATTAATATAAAATATGTTGAAGAAATAATTAAAAAGGAACGTCCAGATGGAATTTGTCTTTCATTTGGAGGTCAAACGGGATTAAATGTAGGTGTTGAACTCTATGAAGCAGGTATTCTGGATAAATACAATGTTCGGGTTCTCGGAACACCCATAGAAGCCATTCAAGATACGGAAGATAGGGATCTATTCGTGAAAGCGATGAACAGAGCAGACTGTCCTGTCTGTAGAAGCAGAGCCGTTAATTCTTATGCTGAAGCGAAGAAAGTTGCTGAGGAATTTGGATTTCCATTGATGTTGAGAGTTGCGTATGTGCTCGGAGGTAAAGGTTCCGGAATAATACGTGATTGGGACCAATTTGAACGTATGGCGAAAAGAGGACTTGCGCAATCTCGTATCAATCAAATTTTGGTTGAAGAAAGCGTTTGGGGCTGGAAAGAAATAGAATTTGAAATCCTTCGTGATGCTGAAGATAATTGTTTTATAAATTGTAGTATGGAAAATGTAGATCCATGCGGTATACATACAGGTGACTCCATCGTAGTGGCGCCAGCTCAAACTTTAACCGATGAAGAGTTGCAAATGCTCCGGAGTGCGTCAATTAGAGCCACGAAAGCTGTCAGTGTCTGCGGTGAATGTAATATCCAGTGGGCCTTAGATCCATTCTCACAAAAATTTAGAGCAATAGAAATAAATGCTCGCTTATCTCGTTCTTCTGCCTTGGCATCGAAAGCTACTGGATATCCTTTAGCCTATATAGCTGCAAAAATCGCCATTGGATACTCTCTTCCAGAGCTTAAAAACCAAATAACTCTTAAAACAACCGCCAATTTTGAACCTGCAACGGATTACATGGTTTTAAAATATCCTCGTTGGGATTTGACAAAATTCGAAAAAGTTGACCGAAGGATTGGCCCTCAGATGAAAGGTGTGGGAGAATGCATGAGTATTGGGAGGAATTTTGAAGAGGTTTGCCAAAAAGCGTTACGAATGCTAGATATTGGGTTAAAAGGGTTTGTGGCTAACGATTTAGATCCTATAGAGGATATTAATGAATTAAAATATGAATTACGAAATCCGACAGACTTACGCTTTCTACGAATCGCCGATGCGATGAAAAAGGGACTCTCAATCGATGAGATATATGAACGCTCTCGAATTGATAAATGGTTTCTATATAAACTAAAAAATATTGTTGATATAGAAGATGAACTCAAGAGTTTAAATTTTCTTGAATCAAGTCACGAAGAGAAGGAATATTTCCTCACAAAAGCAAAAAGATATGGATTTTCTGATGGTCAAATTGCTAAAATAATTGGTGTAACTACCCCAATGATACGGAGGTTGAGGAAAAGATATAATATTATTCCATATGTAAAACAAATAGATACTTTAGCTGGTCAATGCGTTCCAGAAAGAAATTATCTCTATTTAACCTATTGGGGGGACAAACACGATATAGATTATTCTAAAGAAGAAAATTCTGACGAGAAGAAAGTAATTGTTTTAGGGAGTGGGACTTATCGTATAGGGGCATCTGTAGAGTTTGATTGGGGTTCTGTTAATTGTCTCTGGGGATTACAAGAATTGGGCGTCGATAAAGCAATTATTATTAACTATAATCCTGAAACAGTTTCTACGGATTATGATATCTCTGATCGTTTGTATTTTGAAGAGCTTTCTGGAGAACGAGTATTGGATATTTGTGAATTTGAAAGCCCGTATGGAGTAGTTCTAAATGCGGGAGGGCAGATTGCTCAAAATCTAGCGGCAAAGTTTGCTAAATATTCTGAATTTTTCCGTAAAACCGGCATTAATATTTTAGGTACTCACGGCTCCCGCATTGATATGGCAGAAGACAGATCTAAGTTTAGTGCTTTATTAGATCAGCTTAATATAAAACAACCCAAATGGGCGATGCTAACTACAACAGAAGAAGCGATCGATTTTGCAGAGGAAGTAGGTTATCCCGTCTTAGTTCGACCGTCATATGTACTAAGCGGAGCAGCAATGCGCGTTTCATATGATGAAAAAACCTTACGTGATACTTTAGATCTTGCCGCGTCAGTATCTCAAGAATATCCCGTAGTAATGACCAAATTTTTCACTGATTCTCGAGAAGTTGAATGTGATGGCGTATGTGACGGAAAAAATGTCTTAATCGGAGCTATTGTAGAACACATTGAAAATGCCGGGGTTCACAGCGGTGATGCCACTATGGCTATCCCCCCACAGACGATTTCAAAGGAAACTTGTCACCAAATTGAGGAGTATACCAAAAAGATCGCATTAGCTCTTAAAATTATAGGCCCTTTTAATGTTCAATTTTTGGTCAAAGAGGGTGAGGTGTTTGTCATTGAATGTAATCTTCGCTCAAGTCGAAGTATGCCCTATGTATCAAAAACAAAAGGAATAAATTTGATGAAATTAGCTGCTGAAGTGATTATGGGAAATGAAATTCCCGAACGATTGTTGAATTTACCTTATGGAAATTATGTTGCGGTAAAAGCACCGATGTTTTCCTTTATGCGATTGGACAACGCTGACCCTATCTTAGGCGTGGAAATGAATTCGACGGGAGAGGTTGCTGTAATTGGTGAGGACATGCCCGACGCTCTCTTGAAAGCCTTGGAAGCTGCCGAACAATACATACCTATCCACGATGGAAATGTGTTAATCTCCGTCGGAGGTGAAGAACTGAAACGAAAAATTATACCGCTTGCTAAAAAACTAAAGGCGCTCGACTTCACTATTTTCGCCACGGAAGATACTGCCCGAACACTTAAAGAAAATGGGATTACAGCAGTACGACTCTATAAGGTTCACGAATATGGAAAGGAGCCGAACATAATGCGTTGCCTTCAAGACGGACGTATTGATATGGTCATCAATATTCCCCTTCCTACCACTAAGGAGGAAAAATTTCGACGTATCATTAAAGACGAATATGAAATTCGAAGGATGGCGGTCGATTATAACATCCCGGTAATAATTAATTTACAACTTGCAGAAGCAATTATTGATGCTATTGAAAAAGTGCGAACGAAAGAATTAACGGTAAAATCCTTGAACGAATATCATGAGAGCTTAGATGAGCTTTATTGGTAGGATATTACAAATTTTCTTTCATTCATAAGTCTTTTTTTATTCTTTTATCCAAAATCTTCCTCCTTTCTCAAACTAAGACTTAAAATAAGTTTTTAATAAATTATTTCACATTCAAGTCAAGCTTTAAATACCTCGGAAATCAAATTTATATTATTTAATCTAAACAACATAAAACATATAAAAAAAGCGAAAAAATATGGTTGATTTTAACGAAAAAGCATGGCTTGTCGCATTAATCGGAGGAATCTTGGCATTAGTCGCTATAATAACCCCTTTCTCTTGGGGAATTTTTCCAGAAGGCTTTATTGGATGGTGGATGCTCGGTTTTGTAATAACTACGACTGATGGTTTTGAGATTGGGTTTACAAGCAACATAGAAATAATTATTGGTGGTGTAATTTTTACGATCATTTTGCTTGTATTCGGAATTCTAATAATAATTGCCAGCATTCGAGCTAGATCAAGTTTTAAGAAATCAAATGTATATATTTGGATAATAAGCGGAATTATATTACTTTTCTTCACCACCGTCGTAATAACGGTCATTTTGGTGTTAGCCGATTATTTTATAGTAGGTTATATGATTGGACCGGCACTCATAATTCCATACATTGGAGCCATTCTTGCTTTATTGCCAGGAATTATTCAACTTCGCAAATAATTATATGCAATTCCATCCTCTTTTTTTCTTTTTTTATCCTTTAAACTGGAATCTATAAAGGAACATAACCACATAATTAATAAAAACCAAAATGATGAGAGAAATTACGATATAGACTAATCTTTTGTAGATTTTATATTCAAGAAGTTTATTAAATCCTTTACGATCACTTTCCCGTATATTTTTAACTAAAATAATGGAATTAAATATCCAGAATCCGATTAATAAAGATATCGGGAAGATATGATTTAGGGGAAATCCTATAATTCCGATTGTATCACCGCTTTCATAATCTAAAATTACCAGGGGACCCCCCATCGCATTTCCAGCAATTATTCGACCATCTTTAAGTAAATCTGCTTCATAAGGATTTAAAAACCAAGGAGATCTAATTTCTTTTATAAAGGTTTTGGAATTTATATCATATACTAATAATCTATTATTTTCCGAATCCGTGATTAATCTACGATCCCCCTCGATTTCATCACAATCTCGAACGTTCCTAAATTTTCCATAGGGAAAAGTCAGACTCAATTCCCAAACTATTTCTTGAGTGGATGTGTTAACTTCGATGATTCTATTATTCCCAGAATCGCATATCACCGTATTTCCATTCTCATATCTATCAGGATTATGTTGATGTCTCAGAATATGCGGGTTTTCGGGATCTCCATACCACCAGAGGATCTCTTTTGTTTCACTATAGTTTACTTCCAGTACCATATTAAAACGATTTAGCGAAATTAAAATAGAATTATATTCACGACCAAAATTAGTTCCGTTGATAAAATCCACATCATTCAAATGAGTCCAAACAACCGGAGTATATCGATCTTTCAAATAAGAAAGATCCTTTCCGAGCTTTTCTTGACCGAATTTGGTCCAGTTAATATCATTCTCATTGAGAGCATCCCAAGACCACACAATTTTAGAAGGATCATCTATATCAATCTCGATAACTCTATTTTGGGTAGTATCCGCTATGAGTACATTCCCGTTGGGTAGAAGGTCGCTATCATGGGCGAATATGCCATTTTTATTCGTTTCCCATTTGATTTCTCCTTGTTCAGAGACGATCTTTACATTATGAGAAACGCTAGTGATCAAAAAATCACCCTCGTATTTTCCACTTTCAATATAATCTACATCCAGAGGGTCATGTATTGATGCGAAATTGGGTAAAATGAAATAAGTAAGGATGAATATTAAGATATATACGCTTATGATCATTTCTATTAATCTAATTTTTCTAATATTCAAAATAATTCTTTTCCTCCCTTAAACATTGATATAATACATAATTGAAGAACTGATAATTAAAACAGCAAAAAAGAGTAAAAAATGTTCTAAACTGTATTTCCATACAGATTTAACTGAAAAAATACCCGTTTTCGCTCTATTTTTAATTAAAATGAGCATAAAATTGATAAGCAAATGTGAAATAAGAAAATATGCGAGAATCAGAAAAGGTATTGAGAGAGCTAACACTAATATATTACCTAGACTGAGAAATGAAAACCAAAATCTCATGTAGAAATAATATAGGATACCTAAAAGAGATCCAAATATGATTTTAATCCAAAATATAATTTCTAATTCTAGTGTCTCATGTTTTTTCATATAATCAATTAACCATTCTACTCTTAATGTAGTATTAAATGGAATGATTCTTTTTAAAATTTTATTCTCTTCAGTACGGGATACCTACGTCCAATACCAAATGCACTTGAACTTATTTTGATTGTTTGAACTAATTGGCGCCGCTTAAACTCAGAATTCAAATATAATCTCCTTACTTTTAAAATGGTCTCTGGTTTAATACCTTGTTCTTGTAAATGTTCTAATTCTGCCCCAATGCCATATTCAATGATTTCTTTTAAAATTGTATCCAAAATCTCATAAGGTGGTAATGAGTCGCTGTCTTTCTGATCTTGTCTTAATTCTGCGGTTGGAGGGCGTGTAATAATGTTTTCTGGAATAATCTCTTGGTACAAATTTATCCAGGAGCATATATCATAAATTTGTACCTTTAACAAATCCCCCGGAATGTTTTTTCCCCCGTTTGTGTCTCCATAGAGCGTGCAATACCCCACAGCGATTTCCGATTTATTCCCTGTTGATACCAATAACCAATTGAATTTGTTTGAATAATACATCAGAATAGTTGCTCTTATTCTAGCTTGAAGGTTCTCATCTGCAGTGTCAAAGGGAAGCTCTCCTAAATGTTCTTGAATAGATTCTTCATATGAAGCAAAGAGATCATCAATCTGATGGACATAATAATTCATACCCAAATTATCACATAATTGTTGGGCATTATCAAGACTTTGCTGGGATGTAAATCTTGTGGGAAGCATTATGCAATGCACTTTTTCAGCTCCTAACGCTTCTGCACAAATATATGCGGTAAAAGCGGAATCAATTCCTCCGCTTAACCCAATAACTACACCATCGAAAATATTACTTTTGTGATAATAATCGTAAATATTCAATTTTAATGCCTCTATTACCTCTGCTCGCCAATCTAAGGAGTTAGGTTTTGATTGGACTGCTTGTTTCTTGCCTAATTTCAGTGAAAATTCTGCAATATCCTCCTTAAAGGGCTTTGCTTTAAAAATTATCTCGCCCATCTCATCCGTTATAAAACTTTGCCCGTCATATACAATTTCATCTAGGGCACCCACCATATTCAAATATACAATCGGTACAGAGAGATCTCTTGATTTTTGACTTACCAAATTGACTCGGTCATCATATTTTTGAATATAGTATGGGGAAGCATTAATAATTATTAATAATTCAGCACCATTTTCAACTAATCGACGTGCGACTTTCTCCTCATAATGGGTGTCCCAAATATCTTCACAGATTAATATCCCCGTATTAATATCCTTGATTTTAATTGGCTGGTATTTATTATCAAATGAAAAATATCTCCTCTCATCAAACACGTCATAATTCGGTAGAAGACGTTTATTTTCAATATGTATGATTTGTTGATCTTCCATTACAAGCGCAGAATTATAAAAACGCTGTATTTTTCCCTTTAGTTCCTCGGGTTCCGTAAAGGTGCCTAAAATAACCATTGAGTTAGATGTCGCCTCTTTTATAATATTAATTGCATCTCCATTCCGTTCCCTGATTATCGGATCTAATATGTGGTCCATTAATGGATAGCCAACCAGACCCATCTCTGGGAAGATGATTAAATCTGCAGCCCGATTTTCTTTTATAATGCTTAGTATCTTTTCTTTATTATGATCTATATCTCCCACGATCGGATTAATTTGAGATAAAATTAGATTCAATTTTTTGTCGGACATCATCAGTTCTCGCTTTATTAATTTATAATATTGTATTTATGCTTCAACTTCTTCTCTAATAAAATCTTCCGTTTTTTCAACATAACTTTTCATAACGTTTCATAATTCTTCACAAGGATCTCTTAAGATTGATGTATCTATAAGAAATTGTGTGAAGCTTTCTCAATTCCCCTTTTATATCACTTTACTCTACATAACTCAGATTTAAGAAAAAATCATGAATAAAAATTAATCAAAAATTACATAGTCAAAAAATGAAAAAATCAAAAAAATTAAATGAATTGGAACCAGAATGCATTTTTAAGAGTGCACGTCTCTGTGGACCTCAACACGTTCGTGAATCGGTATTAGGTGGTACTACATGCAGCAGCATATTTAGAGTGAGTCATTTTCAAAAATTTATTTGGACTCAACTGATATCGCTGCGGTTTG
>WJIN01000133.1 GCA_014730295.1 Promethearchaeota archaeon
TGGGCCAAATTCCTTCGAATAAATCTTCGGTATGGACGTTCGCGCCGACCCAATGGATTCCATCAGCTAATTTTATTGCTTGCAAGTTTAATTTCACCTTTTATAATTCTAATAAGGGTTTATATGGATTTGAATAAAAAAGTTCTTTCTATGAATTATAAAAGACCGCGAGAGCTCAGTTTGTAACCTAAAGAGAAGAAGAAAAAAGTGAATGAGTGATTTAGTTTACAAATATAATGTGATGGTATAATATCAATTATCTAGTTCTATGAATGATAGTTATTATTTTGATTCTTTTATTTGAAAAATGTGGTAAATCGTTCGATAACTACCCAAAATTAATTCCTTCATGCTTATATCTTCAAATTCGTGAAACTTCTTTCCTAAATTTGGAAACGATTCTAAAAGTTCAAAAAAAGTTTCTCTATTATACATAAATTGAGCGTAAAATGACTCCCCAATATCCATTTTGATTACTTATAATCCAGATTGCAGGGGAAGTTGCTATTTTCGTTCCATCATATTTGTAACGAGTGAATTGCAGATCAAGATGTACTTTATTTTTGCCGCTATGAAGCACGCGTCTAGTATCCCAGCAAGTGTGATGCCATCCAGATACTTTACTCAACGCTTCGAAATACTTTTTTGAGAGAAAGGGAGGTTTTTCAGTAGATACAACACTACCGTTCCTTAAAATAGCAATATGAGGATACTGAACATATTTATCACATTCCTGTGGATTGGATTTATTAAATGCCTTCATAAAATTAATTGCCGCGAAAACTGCTTTCTCTTCATGCTCACTTTTTACCACAGTAATTACTTTTATTTTTTCTTCGGAATCATAAGAAACTCTTTCATATGTGATTATTTCCTTTGGATAATCTTCTTTTTTTGACATTATATTTGTTCTCGCCCTTTTTTATTTTAATATGATACTATTTTTCACTTTGAAATTTAAATCTTTTGCCCATTAACTTAAAGTTTTCATAAATTTCAATTAAGAGAGGACCATTAAAAAAGAAAGAATTATTTAGAGTGTCTAAAAATTTTTTATAGAATGGTGAAAAAGGTGATAGCAAAATTAATAAAAAAATATATACATCTACATTTTTCATAATAATTCAGTAAAATAAAAAAATTAGATTATCTTTTGTTTACTTTGAGCGTATTTCTGAGTAGGTTTTTTATGGCTCGGCGAAACATTTCTGAGAGTGCTGATTTAGATACATTAAATTGATTAGCTAAGCCTTTCATGTCAATCTTTCTTGGAATTTCAAAATATCCTTGATCAAAAGCGGATCGTAGCAAGGATAGCTGTTTTGCAGTTAATTGGCTTTTCTTAGTGTACTGTCCGATACTCTGGATTTTGGTTTTAATTTTAAATTCTTCGGTTTTGTTTAACCATTTGTCAATTTCTTCTCTCTGAGCGATGATCTCAAGTAGGAGCTTGCCCTTAGTAATTATTAACGGATAAATTAGATGGACAGTAGACGATGAGAGCGTGTTTAAAATCTTAGATTGTTCCGTTTTGATATTGAGTAAGATGTAATCTTGTTCTTGATCGATGATAGAAATTTCAGCATAGTTTGAATGAAGCTTGAGTTGATTAACTTGATAACCTTCAATTTGGATAAGATGGTTTGATTTTATTATAGATATTACTTTAATTTGATAATTGGAATATTCTACGCTAATCCGTGATATAAGCGATTTTTCCGGAAGTTCCATCTCAAGATTTACTAATACTATATTAGACTTCGTATTAGAATTCACCTATCTGCTCTTTTTTTTTGGTTTATTATAATCTACTTTACATGTAAAGGTAATTATTTATCTTATAAGGACATTTTCTTTCTATTAAAACAATATGGAGGTTGAAACTATGCCCAGTGCTGAAATAGAGGGACCGCTGCTCGATTTGGAGACTAAGCGAATATTAGTTCGGGAAGTTACAGATGCTTTAGAGAAAGCTTTTAACTTAAATCGAGAAATGCTTATTGTGAAGATCAAATTCATTAAGCATGAGAACATTAGTAAAGGCGGAATCTTGCTAAGTGAAAGGAAAGTATAGAAATTATTTTGAGAGTCTTAAAATTTTGCCAAAAAATGGTGAAAAAAATCATACTGGTCAAGCAGAAGCAGATAAAGCTCGTAAAGATAAAGCTAGCTAAGGGAAAAGCATTTCAATATTATAGACTATAAAAAAAAGAAAGGAGTTTTAGATATGAATTGTTTCTCTTTGTCCTCCATCTACATTTATGTTCTGACCAGTGATCCATCGACTTTCATCAGATGCAATAAAGACAACCACCGGTGCAATATCTGAAAAAGGATCACCAACCCGCTGCATTGCATTATCCTTCATCTGTTCTTTGACCCATTCGGAGTATTCAGAAGTAAGTTTATCTAAGATAGTGTCTGTAATAGCGACAGGGCTTATATTATTCACCCGAATGCCATCGTTTCCCCACTCTCTAGCAACAACCATAGACAAAGCGCGAATTGCTCCCTTCTCAGCAGCATAAGACGCATATAGATCCAGTCCCACTTGATAAGTACCGGAAGTGAAATTGATGATAGATGAGGATTTACCTTTCATGTAAGGGTAGCATAATTTCATCAAGTGCCAGTGGGCGTAAACACCGGTGTGAAAAGCTTTGTCCAACATTTCTATATCTTGATAGAGGAAGAGTTTTCTGTCTGCCTCGAAGTTAGCATTGTTGATCAAAACATCAATAGTACCGAATTTTTCTATTGTACTATCAACAAATTTCTTCAAATTATCATATATTGAAACATCGCACCTTTCCACCAATACTTCGGCTCCCTCCTCTCTACAGAGTTCTGCCGTAGCATTTAATTTATCCACAGATCTGGAATATATCGCTAATTTTGCTCCTTCTTGAGCCAAACGGATTGAGATTTGCTTTCCCAAACCGGCACTAGCGCCAGTGAGGACCACCACTTTTCCTTCTAACCTTTTCATGGGATTTTTTAAAGGAGTCAGAGTTGAAACATAGTCTGGTGTCGAGGATGTAGGTTTAATATCATCTTCAGGTCCATTAGGTGAAGTCTCTTCCTCATTTTCAATTATTACTTGAAGGATCAGCATCAATAGCGGGTAATTTTTCTTTTGGGAAGCCAGAACCCGGTATTTTAGCAATAAATTTCAAGTTCATTTTAAATCCTTTTTTTAGTTGTGGATCTTTAGAAATTCCCGGTAAATGCTTCTCTAAAACAGCTCTAGCTTTTGGATTTTTCATTAAGTCCCCTAATTTTGATTTAATGGAATATTTGGGCATATTTTCCTTTATATAGATGAAAATAAATAGATTGTGTTTTTATAATAAAGATTTTATGTTTTTAAATTAATTGTAATATTCTATGAAGGTTGGAACATTAAGTTCAATTCGAATCAATCCTGATAATGAACTATTATATTAAGATTGAGAAGAGAAAACACATTTGAGAAGAGATAATCTTATCGAATATTGATATGTAAGTTTAGAAAAATTGATGATGAAAAAGCTTATAATTTATTTTGTTGATAGTTAAATTATATTTCATATTAGACATTACTGTAAAATGTTAAGCTGGTGAAAATATCCATGAGCTTTAGAATAAAAAGTAAAGAACAATTTGTCGAATTATGGACTAATATTTATAATACCGATGGGAAACCTGATTGGTCGCACATCCTCCCTTATTATGATGATAAAATACATTTTCAGGATTCTATCCAAGAAATTCGAGGTATAAAGGATTTCAGAGCGATGACTGAACGATTAATTGAGCGATCTAAGAATCTGAGAATGAAGATACTCAACATTATTTTTGAAGGTAACATCATTTTTTTTGAATGGGAGATGGGATTAAGTTTTAAGAAAACTCCCGATTCGAAGGTGTTCGGAGTAAGTCGCTTAAAATTGAATGATAAGGGAAAAATAATTGAACAAAGGGATTATTATGATCTATGGGGAGATATTTTCGATAATATTCCATTTATTTCAAAAGTGTATCGAACATTCATGAGTAAAATTTTTGGGTGAATTAATTGTTAAAATACTTGAAACAATATAGAGTATCAAATATTATGGCAATGCTTCGCAATAGTAAAGGAGAGCCATTGGAATGTAAAGACGATTTTGAAGGGCGTTTAGTGGTTATAACTGGTGCCACTTCCGGAATTGGATACGCCACTGCTCGAGAATATGCTTCACATGGAGCTAACTTGTTAGTGATCAATCGAAATAAAGAGAAGACATTAAATTTGCGTGAAGAAATTATACGGGATTATAGCGTAAAATGTGATTATATAGTTGCAGATTTTGCGCATATTTCCGATGTGAAGAAAGCCGGAAAGGAACTGGCAAATTCCAATAGAAATATTGATGTCATCATCCATAATGCGGGCGTTTATTTACCAGAGAGAACAGTCTCTGAA
>WJIN01000506.1 GCA_014730295.1 Promethearchaeota archaeon
AAGGAATCGTAATCGCTGGATTTGGACTTAATGCTGCAGAGATAAGCTTAAAGGCTTCTTTATCGTCAAACAAGATATCATTTAGGTCTTGTACAAGATTATAACCCTCAGTTGGAGAACTTAATTTATTATCCGCCTCATTGAAAAGATGCTCCTTTAACCTCGTTTTTACAGCTTCTCGAATACCATCATCATTTGAGGTGAATACATCATATGCATCATTACTATGGGCATACTCTCTCAATTGATCATCCGATTTAAACATATCATCGATTGTTGCCTCAATTTGTTTCCAGAGCAAGCCGAGAAGTTGCTTCTGTCCGCCGGCAATCTGCTTCCTATTATACTTCGGAGTGGTTACTTTCGAGTAGTCGTGCTCTAAAAATACATCGATGATGTCCCATGCCTTGTTTTGACGGCCAATCTCATAGTTTTCATAATAATCGGCGTGGAACGGACTATTCCGGGGCACCGTTCTTATCATATAGTTAGGATCCTCCTTTATGATGACACCGTCCTTTTTCTCCTTATAATCGAGTTTTGTCCAGTATCCCGATATAAACAGCGAAGCTAACCCCCTTCTCAGCCCAATCTTAGTTCGCATTGACCCTTCTCCCGATCCTCTATTCGTTAGAAACGAATTGACTTCTCCCGCAATAATGTTTCCAATTGCTCTCCCTCCTTGAGTAGTAGCCATCGGATAATCGGTTTCGATTGCTCCCGTATCCGTGTTCTTTTTTAGGGTAAACAAGCCCGTTTTAAGCATGATAAAATGCGTAAAACCCATTGAATCAATTAAGATCTCGTCGATGGTTTCTCTAAGCTCCACATCATTATACTCTGAATTCTTAAGATAATAGTCTTCGTTCGAGAAAGTTTTATAGGTTTCTCCCTGTTTTAGGCGACCATCGAAGTCGGAGAAGGGACTATTTTCGTTATTCTCTAAATTATTAACAATTACATCACGCCAATTCCTATAAAAGTCTTTCCAGCTGACCTCCGATATCGCGGGTTCTCCTTTGTCATTATAATAGAGTCGCGTGATTTCGTCAAGTTGCAGGTTAGCAGGAACTACGGATCTTATAAACTCGGCAATACTTTCTTTAGTATATGTTCCCGGCTCGGAATGAAGGCTTGCAACCAAATTGCTTACCACAAACTTGGCTACTTTCGCAAGATCCTTTCCGCCCCAATTGGATAAAGAAAATTCACCCGTAAGGATGTCAAGTAGGATCGTAAGGGCGCGGGCTTTCTCTTTTTGGATATCATCTTGAATGAAATTGTAAGTATTTAATTTTTTATCAAAGCTTAATTTGTTTAGCTCTATGCCGCTGAGATGTGGGTTATAGGGGTCAACTGAGATAATTTTATCGTGAACTTCTTGTAAAAACGCGACGACTTGGGTTCCGGATGCGAGTTCATAGGCTCTATAATAGGTCAAAGAAAAGACTTCCCGCTGCTTCCCGTCAATGAACACATGCTCGGTATTGGTTTCCAGTTGGTTTTTTATCTGTTTTTCATACCAATCTACTCCTCTGTCCTTAAATTTTCCATCCTTTAACTCGTATTGTCCCGATAAATAATTCCCTCTCTTATTATTAAGGAAGAGATTGTGAATAATTTTATTCTCTTCTTGAATATAATATCCTTCTCGTATATCCGTGTCAATGCTTTCCGAAATTTGCTGCAAATTATTTACCATCTCCGCATCAAGGATCCCCCAGTTGCCATCTTCGTCATGCACTACGATCCAAGTCGGTTTCTCATTTTCTTGCTTGTTCATCCGATCTTTGAAAAGGTTTTCTGCAGTTGAGTCAGTCAAGGAGTATTTGCGATATATTCCTCCTTGTTTTACTATAAGGAAATGCGCTTGATCTATTTTTTCTTTTCCTTGAAGGAAATGAGCGTTAAAATCTAATTGATCGTCGGTTTCAAAAAAGCCCCGAATGAACTCTTGAAATACCAATTCAAACGTATTCTCGGAGTTAGTTTTCTTCCTGAGCATATCTTCTATGGTTGAATCATCGGAAAACATGGAAATAATTTGACTTAAAACATTCTCATAATCTTTTGCGATTAATATTTTAATAAGATTAAGAACATCTTGAAAAGCACCTTTCTGCTCTTTCAGAAGCTTTATATTGTCTCGAATGAATGCAATGGTATCTTGGGTGGTTTGTGTTTCCGAGGAATGGTCCAATATAGCTCGATTAATAATTTTGACAACTTCAATTTTTAATGTATTCTCATTTATACCCTTCTGCTTTTGCCTTTTAATCTCTTCTATTGATAAGCCCTCTTTTCTGGTTTGATGGGATACCTTAAAGCTTTCATCCATCTTAAAAATATCACTAAATACCGTTATAGCGGATTCTCTACCCTCTGCGGTCCATATCCTTACAGAACTATGGGTTCGTCCTTCGGCGTTATTCAAAACGCCTTGGGTCTTGTCCAACAGAAAATCCCGTAGATGAATTAGTAAATCGCTGAAAATGGTCGAGTGCCCATCGGCAGCGATTAATTGATGGAGATCCCGATTATCACCTGCAGAAAACTTTGCATGAAATGAAGCAATTGCATCAGGAGACACCATTTGTAGGAGATCAAACAATCGTTTATTACTGACCGTTGTGTCAAGGACTGGAAGCTCTCCGTTTAATAGTTGCATTACTTCCTTCATCTCATCCGCTAAGTTCGGATTATATTGCATTTTATTAAATATACGCTCGATAGTAAATGAATTTTCGGCGTATATAGTCGCAAGGAAGGGCATCATATCGTATAGAATATATTTGGATTCCAATAGATCTCCGATAAATAATTTTGGACTCTTATCCAATCCAGGAAATGAACTTTCTTGATTGTTTCCAAATAGGGATTGAAATAGTACATCAAGGGTGTGGATGTATCCTTTTGCGCCTTGATTGAATTGCTTAAATATATTCTTTCGGTTCTTATCGTTCTCATCTTTTTTTATGAACTCTACTACTTTTTCATAGAAATCATAGTTATTGAATTTTATAGCTTTGGTACCTAACAATTCTCCTCCCACATAGTCGAACACGGTATATAATAACGATTGATAAAATACCTCTTCATTTATCTCACTATCAATGAGTTTCGAACCGAAATGTCTCACAAAGTACTCTTCCCATTTATTATTCCAGTTACCTACAATCGCTTGAATTTCGGTATCTGATTTACCCTTTACTCGGGCTTGATCTTTAATGTACTCGATAACGGAAGGATCATTGACGCTGTTATCGAAGTGATTACTTATTAGTCCTTTCATATTCAAACCGTAAGATTCCATATATATTGCTTTGAGCTGGCTTGCGGGTTCGATGACATATTTTCTGAAAAATTCATCTACATCATCCGCATATTCAGGATGACGGAATAATTCGGCTAAGGCTTGCTCTCCACCGAATATTTGCGGAATGTTCTCCGATAAAGTTTCGAAACTTTCATAACTTTCTACTTCATTTTCCGTAGTGGTTCTCCAAATCTCGATATCTTCTTTAGAGTATTGTGATAATTGTGCTTTTTGCGATGTCGTTAACTCGTCGAATATTTTCACTTGAATTACATGTTCGGGGTATTTATCGGGGTTTGCCTTCCAATCGGGGTCAAAGGTCTTGTAATCAAATTCGAGATTATCGAATACTTCGGTTATTTGCGTATTTGACTCCACAGAATAGGTTTTTCCGTCCGCTCCTTTATATTGCACGTGTGGGGCAATTAGTTGACCGTCTACGATCCAAAATATCGGGTTTTTGGTTGAAAGCTTGAATAATAATCGCGTCCAGCGTATCGCTTGACCAACCGTAAGTCCAAATTGTTCCATCGCGAAATAATGAAGAACTTCGATTTTACTATTATGTTCAAATACGGGGTCGATCGTATAGGTTGCTTCGGGGGATCGTGAAATCGGAAGTCCTGTTTTTTTATCAAATAGAGATGCTTCCTCAATTATGGGTTTAGCTTGGGCTAAGTCAACTACCTTGATTTGACTTTTCTTAATTCTTCGAACCTTAAGTTTATGGGCGAGTGAGGGCAATCGCTTCTTTACTTTTTCGGAGATCTTGTTGGTAAAAGTAGTAGCTTTTCCCGTGAGTTTTTGGACGATGGAAGTATGCTGGTCGGAACTTTCTGCCATCTGTGATACTTGGGGTTTATTTGCGACTTGCGCTCTGGTATTATCATCGATAAGCGTTTTGGTTTCGGGATGTTTTGCTAATTTATCCATAATTTTCTGTATTTCCTCTTCTACCGCCTTCTGTTTCATACGGTTATTATGTCTGACATTGAGTGTATGTTCGATCGCTCCGTCAACACCTTCTAGAAATTTGGTGCCGAAGTATTCGAATGCGATGAGGCTGCCGATACCCGCGGGTATAAGCATCGAGAGGGCGGCTCCAACTGCCATAAAGGTTATCTTTGATGCGGATGGGACCTCGGGCTCGAAAATGCCT
>WJIN01000134.1 GCA_014730295.1 Promethearchaeota archaeon
ATTCATAGTTAAGTACTATAAAACAAATCCAACGTTCCTAACCTATGGGGGGATTAATTTACCAAAAGATAAAAATAAAAGTTTAAACAAAGAAAAATCTAAAATTATCAATTCTCATAATGTACTATTTATTGGAAGATTGGAAAAGGATACTGGTTTTTTAAGCTATATCAAGGCTTTAAAAATCTTAAAAACCAAATACAACCGCAGAATTACTATGATTGTTTGCGGTGATGGAAATCTTAAGAGTATTGCGAAGAAATATGTTAAGACCTATAATCTCTCAGTAGAATTCAAAGGATTTGTTTCTGATTTGGATAAATATTATGGCGAATCCGATATAATATTAAGTTCAAGCTATCTCTCTATTCTAGAGGCATTATATAAAAGAAAAATAGTTATTAGTACTTATCAAAACAAATTAAAAAACGATTATTTAAAATTATCTCCTTTTTCTAAATATATCTTTATTTGTGAAAATCCTCATAAAATTGCTCATATTATTGATGACATACACAGAAATAAACGGAAATATTCAATTCAGAGTGAAGCAGGTGAGAAATTCGCAAAAAAACGAACATGGGATGAAACGTATAAATTATATAAAGATCTCTGGAAAATCAATGCTAATAAGGCTTTATATGTCTCTGAAGAGTAATTTAATAAAAAAATCTGCTCTAGTCTTTAGTTTTTAATTAAAAACTTTGTGTGGCTATTTTTATAGATGAAATATTAAATTTTATAGCATAATAGGATTTAGAATTATCATAGGATCTTTTTTAGGTAAGCATTAAAGTTTCTTGAATATAAGGATTTTAGCTTAAAACACAATTTAGAACAAAAATTACTTAAAAAAATGGATTATAAATATTTCCAAGTGAGAACTCGAAATGTATTCAAATTTATTTTCGAAAGATCAAAGCTTTTAATATCTATAGTTGCTGTTATCTCAATATTTATAATTTTTTCAAATATTTTTGGGATAAGAGCTTTTTTCATATATAACCCCCTCTTGCTTTGCACTTTCGAAATTACCTTATTATTGAGTGGAACTTTTATACTTTTATTCTTCCCAGCATACCCACTCTATTTCCTTATTCTTGAAACAAAAAGATTTACGCTATTAGAAAAATTAATGTTGATGATTGTGAGTAATATATCTTTCAATGTTTTTATCGGATATTTTGCATATTTTATGAATTTGCCGTTTACAAGTCTTTATTCGATTTTGGTTATTTGTATAATTGTTTTATTATTTTATTTTGTTAGTATAATACTAGATTTGAAGAACAAAAGCCATTCACGATTTAAAATAGAATATAAAGATTTTCAGTTCTCTCTTAAGAAACATAAAAATAGCATTTTATTGATCATATTCATATTCTGTTTGTGTATCTTTAATCTTATCCGGGCACCCTTTTTTATGGGATTAGATCCTTGGTATCATATTTTTATAGTAAACTACATGGATATTAATAAGATTTTGCCAATGAATTTCTATTTTGATAATCTTGGCTTACATATTTTCACCTTAAATGTTCATTATTTTACAAACTTAGAGATATTTCTCATTCCGAGATATTTTATATTTTTTACGTTCTTTATTGGTGCTCTGATTGTCTATAATATTCTTAAAAAGATTTTCCAAGAGCAAAATTTGGCAATAATGGGTGTATTTTTAATAGAGATTTCATTCTTAGGGTTTTCATTTATGCAATATCAATTCTGGCCGACTAGTTTGGCAATGTTTCAATGTCTCACAATATTTCATATACTTTATATTAGGCAAAAGGATTTTTTAACACCAGATCCTCCGAATAAACGTGAGATTAAAAAAAATATGAAATCTACATATATTTTCATCATTATAACATTTTTCAGCTGCATTTTTATTCACTCTTTAGTTACGATGATTTTAATATCATCTTTTACTTTAATCTACATTGTTTACTTTTTCAAAGCTAAAGGGCGGGGTTTTGATCTAATAATATTCTTAATTTTATTCGGTATATTTGGATTTTTACTCTCAATTAATTTTGGCATTGCTCATTTCAAAATTATTTTACTGTATAGTGGATTAACCGAGTTCAAATTTTTAATAGGATTAACTTTGGGTATTCCGGGGGTAATTTTAATATTATTTATAATTATAAAATCGATAGATTTTAAATCGGGTAAGTGGAAAGAAATGTTAAATGACCAACACTATAAGAATCTGGAGAGGAAACTCGTTATTCCTATCATAATATGTTCTCTATTAGGAGCAACAACCTTTTTTATAATCGGGGATCATCTAAAATTAATTAGTTTTAGTTATTCCACGATTCTTATGGTAATCCAAGATGGAATATTTTTGCTTTTTTCCGTATGGGGATTTAATCTTTTTCAGAAAAAAACCGAAGGAAAATTCATCTTCATTTGGTTTGTTAGTCTATTTTTGATATTGGGAGCGGGATTATTGCAATTTTTAATTTTCGGAGGTGAAGCCTTTTTTGGCAGAGTTTTTTTGTTTTCTTCTGTCGTCATAATCATTGGGTTTATCTCATACTTAGATAAACTCATTCAAACATATTCGATAAGAAACACTAAAATAAAAATTGTATTGATATTATTCGCGATTTTTGTTATGACTACTTCATTTTCTGAAGAGCGCAATTACTATAATGTTTATAATATAGAGAGGAATGAATATCAGAATATTGTGTGGTTCAATAACTATACGACAGAACAAAATGTTATAATAACAGAATTTCTCTGGAAGTATCTTTTTATATATAATGGATATCCTTATGATGAACCTGATAAGGATCCCGAATATATCCACTATTTTATTACTATAACAGAAGGATATATTTTACCAGAAAATCATTTTAGAAAAAATAATACAAATATATTCACTTCTTTGAAAAATCAATACAATACGGAGGTTTATATTTTTCTTACTAATTATTTTGAAAGTTTTTCTGGTTTAGGAGGATTTAAGAAAATACCAAAAAACACCATAGATGGATATTACAATCTTACGTATTTCAATAGAATTAGCTCAACAAGGGAAATATTTGGCGTTGATGACCCTATTTACTGGACGATATAATCTTTGATTGATACGAAAGTAATATTTAATTATTAAAATAGAAATTAGAAAAGATATTAGAATAAAATTAATTGATCTAAAAGCAAAATAAAGGATAGACACCGTTTAAAGATTTTAATTAAAAAATAATGATTATAAGATATCATTGAAACAATTGCTTTTGATTTTGTAAAAGGAATTTCTTAAATTTAAAAAATCGTTGAAAATTTTTGAGATCTAATTTATTCATAATAATTCCTTTCAGAAATTAAAATAATATAAAGCTTCTATTTCGCAGGTATTTTTAATGAAATTGTGAAAAATTACAAAAAATTTTATGAAAAAGAGATATATTTTTCCAGTTTTGCAGTCTTAAATATTTTATTAAAATATATTGGAAAATACACATAAAAATTCGGATTGCTAATTGTTTTACAACAATTTTAGAATATCCATATTCTCGATCAAAAACTTTTATAGGGCATTCTTTTATTGTATAACCTTTCAAGCGTGCCCTCAGGATTGTTTCTACTGAAAAAGCATAACCAATATAATACATTCGTTCGAAAATATGTTTTATATCACTCTTAAAGGCTTTAAAACCGTTTTGGTTATTTTCTAATTGAATTCTAAAAAAGATTTGAATTAGTTTTTCAACAATTAATTCTCCCAACCGAGTAATAATGGGTAATTTATAAAAATATTTTCCCATATATCGAGATCCGATGGTTAAATCAATATCCTCTTCTATAATAGGTTTTATTAAGTTTAATAAATCATTAGCGCTATGTTGACCATCAGTATCCATAGTAACTATGATTTTCCCAGTAGATTTTTTAATTCCAGTTAAGATTGCACCTCCATATCCAATATTATGAGAGTGCTTTATTAAATTAAAATTACTTAGTAAATTCATTTCCTTAATTTTATTCACACTGTTATCTTCAGAAGAATCATCGACCACAATAATTTCAATAAATGGATGATTAGGCAGACTCTTTAATACCTTTTTAATTGTCTTTTCTTCATTAAATAAGGGTAATATAATAGAGATAAATGGGATATGATTAATGTCTAATC
>WJIN01000135.1 GCA_014730295.1 Promethearchaeota archaeon
CCTCCCTATTTGAAAAATCTAATGATAAATATAACAGAACGATGCAATCTAACGTGTAAGCATTGTTATATAACAGAAAAAAATAAAGTTGACATGCCTCTAGAAGATGTTGTAGAACTCATCGAGGAATTTGATGCCTTACAAGGAATTCGAGTGATATTGACGGGTGGAGAACCTTTCTTATACTCTCAACTCGAGCAATTATTGAAAAAATTAATAGAAATACCCCTTCAGAAAGTGATTTTAACTAATGGGGTCTTAGTTGATGATATGGATGATAATATGTTTAATTTACTCGAAAAAAATTTTATTGAGGTTTATGTAAGTGTGGATGGATTAGAACAGACTCATAATGATTTTAGAAATGCCAGATGCTTCAAAGAAACAATTAGAGGAATTAGCGCCTTGTTGGACCGAGGTATAGGTGTATCAATAAATACAATGATTCATAAACAAAATATTGATGAATTTGGTAATTTGTATCAGCTTATTACGGATTTGGGAGAGATAAAAAACTGGTCTATTGATATCCCCACTTTTGGCGAGGAAATTCCAGAAGAAATAAAAGAAAAATATGAAATTTCATATGAAAAAGGGGGTAAGATATTAAAAAACTATGGATGGGGTATAATTTATGAGACTCCCTCAGAGGGGGAGAAGGTAGATTATTCATGTGGTCCCTATTTGATGGCGGTGGATGTCTTAGGAAATATAAGTAAATGCGGTTTTACTTTCTTTGGTAAACCTCTTGGTAATGTATTTAAATTAGGACTAAAAAAGAGCTGGGAATTAATCCAAAAAAATCTCAATTGGTCTATTCAAGAATTAGAATGCGCTAAAATTGATTGTAAATATTTAGATGATTGCAGAGGTGGATGTCGTTTTCGTGCTAAACATCATACTGGAGACATTTATGGGGTCGATTCATATAAATGCTACCAATTTGGAAAATTAAAAGACTAACATAAAATATTGTTTTAGAGTATAATATAATAATAAAATATGAAAAATAGGTCATAAAAATGGGAAAAAAACACAAGATCTTAAGAACAGAAGAGGATATTTCTCCTTTAAATCGAGAATTAATTAACGCTGTATGCCATAAATGTAATTTCTATGCGGAGGATCAAGAATATTGGGAAAAGGAATACGAATGTGGAGCATATAAACTTGTTAGGCAGATGGTTGAAGAAAATCTGATAAAAATAGAACAAATAGAAGATATTTTCACAAGAATAGATTTAAATCCCGAAAGAGATTTAAGATAACACATATGCGTTTTTATTCTATTTCTAATCCGTATTGATACTTTTTAGTCTATATTTTTTTCTCTTTTTAAAATATTAAAGTAAGGGTTTTATAGTTTCATATTCTAAGATAAAACAACATATAAGCGAAATATAACGGAATTTTAGCAATGATTTTAAAACGAATTAAAAGTGAGGGTTTAGCTCATATTTCCTATTTTTTAGCATCTGGAAATGAAGCGTGCGTAATAGATCCTCGAAGGGATGCGAAAATATATCTTAAAAAAGCATTTGAAAATCAGGTTGAAATAAAATATATTTTTGAAACCCATAGAAATGAAGATTATGTTATTGGATCTTTAGAAATCGCAGATAATGTCGATTTAGAGATTTATCATGGACCTGGACTTGATTGGAAATATGGCAATACGATAAAAGACGGACAGGAATTTCAAGTCGGTGATCTAAAAATACAAGCGATACATACTCCAGGGCATACCGATGAAAGCACATCCTATGCAGTATACGATGTTACTTCGGGAGATAATGCGGTATTAGTTTTTACCGGTGATACCTTATTTGTTGGAGATACAGGGCGCATTGATATGTATGGTCCTGAAGAGGAAGATCGATTGGCGGGAAATCTGTATGATAGTATATTTGATAAGCTTATTCCCTTAGGCGATCAAGCAATAATATGTCCCGCACATGGGGCAGGTTCTGTCTGTGGTGCGGGGATTAGTGAAAGAGAACACAGTACCATCGGTCTTGAGCGTAAACAGAACCCAGATCTTCAATTTGTTATCAAAGATGAATTTATAGAATTAAAGAAAGCGGAGAATCATTATTATTCACCTTATTTTCAGCGTATGGAGAAATACAATCTTGAAGGACCCCCTTTGCTTAAAACAATACCTCGATTTAAATCTTTCTTACCAGAAGAATTTCAGCAAAAGATTGAGGAAGGAGGGATAATTTTAGATACTAGGAATCCAAATGATTTTGGTAGTGCTCACATAAAAGGTTCATATAATATTTGGTTGGATGGACTCCCTTCATTCGTAGGATGGACTATTCCATATGACAAACCAATTTATTTGGTCGTTAAAGATTTTGCTCATCTAAACGATGCTCATAAATCTCTGTTAAGAATCGGATATGATGATATAAAAGGGTATTTAGTTGGAGGCATTATAGGCTGGTATAGTGCAAGCTTTCCTATTGAAGCAATTAAATTAATTACGGTCCATAAATTAAAAGAGCAAATGGATAATAATATGGATATGACCATTTTAGATGTACGAACTTTATCTGAAAGAGAGGAAGGATATATTGAAGGTTCAAAACATATCTATATAGGGTATTTGGAAGAAAGACTTGATGAATTAGATAAAGAGAAACCAATTGCGACTTATTGTGGAAATGGAGCACGCGCAAGTCTTGGATCTAGTATATTGGCAAAAAATGGATTTAAAGAAGTCTATACAACCCTTGGCAGTATGAAAGCTTGGAAAGCTGCGGGTTATCCTCTCAAAAAGTAATTATCCTTTCAAATTTTCTTTATTTTTAAAAATTTATAAGTTTTTTAATACAATTCTTTCTTACTATAAAATTCTTTTAAGAATCTAAATAAAATCAAATAATGGTGAGAGGAATTTCTAGAAAATTTTTAGGAAATGATACAATTCGAGTATCTTGGAGAGACGCTGAAGCATTGTTATCTGAGAAACTGGAGATTAACATAAATAAAAAGTGGGTTCCAATTCTTGAGAGTTTGGAAAATAACTCATCATTGATTTTTTCAAAACGATGGTCAAAATCCTCTGTTCCATTAAAAATGTATAAAATGGACAATTTTAGTGCGGTGTTTTCCACAGAAAAAAACCATAACATCATACTAAAAATTCGACTTATCGATCCGGAAACGATTCATTTTATGTATACTATCAAACCAGCGAAAAATAATATGGAATTTTCAAGCATTCAAGCAATCTATCAAATTCTATTGGATGGTAGAGCTGATTTTATTTGGGTTCCTCATTTAAGACCTGAAAAGGGCTATGTGATTTCAGACCACGTTTTTCGGTCTCCGGTAATTATTTATCAGAAAAGTGATATTGCTTTCGCTCTTTATCCCGATCTCGATATTTTCACAAGAGATCGATCATTTCCTACGTTTTTAAATCTAGATGTTAAAAAAAGCCATAAACATCTTGCACATATCTCCTATGGATTTGGTATATCAAAACCCGTTGAACATGTATTTTTTGAACATAAAAGAAGATATAAAATTAAACTTAAAAAAGCGAGTACTGTGGCTTTCGGATATTATTTTAAAATCTATTATAATAAATCCCTTCAAAAAATAATTCAAGAGACTAATAAATGGTTTTGGAATAACCATGGTACAATTTGTCTAAACAATAGTCTAATTCCTCAAATCATTCCATATAAAATCAACGTAGATGAGGGTTTTAAAGCAATTTTTGAACGACATAAATATTGGGGAGATTTTTTTATAAACAGTATGGAATGTGGAGGAATATGGCAACGTACTTGGATGGGAGAATCCAAAAGACCTATTGAATATATTACACCCGATGATTTAAAAAAGCATACCAAAAAAAGAATGAAAGAGATCGCGGGAACAACTTCATTCTTGGGTAAGATTATAAATACCCTCTCTAATTCTCCGCGTTGGATTAAACATTTTGATAGGTTCACACGCCATCACCCAATAGTTCGTAGAGTTGCGGAAGTGTGGAATAATGCTTGGTTTTTAAATATTCGGACAGCTTACGGACTTATGTTCTTCGGACATTATTGGC
The DNA here is from genome assembly GCA_014730295.1 of Promethearchaeota archaeon. Next base: position 4,076 of record WJIN01000135.1, read on the forward strand.
ATAATGATGAGCTAACCAAAAAAGCAAATAAAATTTTAAATACTCTACTCCAACTGCCCAGAAAAAAAGGACTTTTTCCTAGCATAATATTGCCCGCAAAGGATAAAGCGCATGAATTTTCATATATCAATGGAGTAAAAGCATTTATGTTTACAGATGAATATAATATAGTTGATTGTTGTTTAGCAATGTACTGGGCCCTTAAATTAAACCGTGATTTTGAGAATAATAAATTAATTATTAAAAAATCAGTACAATTAGCAGAGCTTATAGAAGAAATTCAATTAAAAAATGGGGCAATTCCTACATTTATTAAGCTAGCCAAGAATAGCAAAATGATAGTAAGTGAGGATCTTATAAACTCAGCAAGCTCGGGGGCAGCTTTGATGTTTATGACGGAATTATATAAAACAACTAAAAAAGAGGAGTTTTTACCAATTGCCGAAAAAATCGCCACCTTCCTGGAAAACGAGATTGTCTCAGAAAACAAATGGCACGACTTTGAACCCTTTTATTCTTGCACGCGATTACCACTTAATTTCTATGATTTTCACACAGAAAATCATGTAATGAATACGCTATGTATTTATTGGTGTGCTGAAGGTTTTAAGGAGCTATATATTATCACTAAAGAATATAATTATCTCGAAATTGGTGAATATATACTTTCAATTCTTTCTCTGTTCCAGCAAGTCTGGGATATGCCGCATATACGTATAAACACTTTTGGAGGATTCGGAGTCCAAAATGCAGATGCCGAACTTAACGATGCGCGGCAAGCTCTCTTTGTTAGAACGTATATGGAATATTATCTTGAAACAGGTAAGGGAGAATATATGGAACGGGGGATAGCTGCCTTAAGAGCATCATGGGCACTTCAATTACTTACTGAGTATGAGGGAATTTGTTTGGGTAATTTGGAGGGAATAGAAACTGCAAACGGGATTGACAGAGGGTGTGTATGTGAAAATTATGGTCATAGCGGTATTGATTTTCGAGTGCCCGGATACATTATGTTTGATTGGGGTATAGGTACAGCCGCAATGGCAACCGCATATACGAAAAAACATTTTGGAGATATATTTATCGATTATAAATTCAATAAAGTGTGGGGTATCTGTGGAATTGAGATCGAAAATTTTATGCTAAATAATAATCATATACAAATTAGCCTAAGGATGATAAACGAGAAAAATACGATACTAATAATAGCTAGAGAAATTCCTGATAGAACTATAAACATTATTTTAAACGAAACTCAATTGAATAATATTTCTAAAAGTCAATTAGAACAAGGGTATACGCTAAATATAGATGAGCTATAAAAAGATAAAAGATCATACATCAACTATTTTTCATCAAAACGCTCAGAGAATATTTATTTTCAATCTTATGTGGATAACTTTTATAAAATGTAAAAATATTGTCCATATTAAGATTCCACCTAAAGCAAATTAGAACTTGCATTAATATTTTGTTAGGCGTAGACTTATAATCTACTTTTTGATATAATTTAATGATAACTAATTTTAAGGTGAATAGTATGTATGATAAAATTCTAATAGGTTTAGACGATTCAGATAATTCTCGAAGAGCGGCTAAAAGACTAATTGAATTACAAAAGAAATTTAACAGTGAAATAATTGCATTTCATTCTGTTCTCCACCATCTTAGCGAAATAAATCCGAGTTATTTAGGAGGCGGAGGGGGTTCTGTCATATCTTTACAGATTCACGAAGATTATGTGAACCGAGGACGAAAAGTACTAAAGGAAGCAGAAGAATTATTCAAAGAATCTGGTATAGATATTGAAACCCGTTTGATATATGATATCCCCCCAGAAGATTACATTGAGAAAATAGTAGAAGAGGAGAATATCAACTTAGTAGTACTGGGTTGCAAAGGTAGTCATAGTAAACTTAAACGCACTTTTGTGGGAACCGTGCCGGACAAAGTTGTTAATACTGCAGGATGCGATGTTTTAATTGTGAGATAATTTCAATCAAAACAATCTAAAATCTTAAATTTTGATTTTTATATACTCTTTTTTATTTTATTATACAAAAATAATTTTTGATAATTATTAAACTGTGAAATCATTATTCTAAATAAAGAATATTACTAGTATCTTTATTGTATGAAAAAATCTGCAATAATTTCTTGTTCTAGGCGTACGGATATTCCCGCTTTTCTTATGAATTGGGTGGTAGAGAAAATAAAGAATGGATTTGTAGAAGTGGTTAATCCTTATAATAAAAACCAAGTATCTAGAGTTTCTTTGGATCCTAATTATGTAAAATGTTGGGTATGGTGGTCTAAAGACTTTTCGGATTGGATTCGTTATTATAAGAACCACAAGGATTTATTTACCCAATATAAAGGCCATTCTTTCCAATTTACTATTAATTCTCCTTCTGAATTAGAACCCAATATCAATGTATCTATTCAAAAGAGATTGGAGCAATTGAATTGGTTAGTAAACAAATTTGGTATTATAGCTGTTAATTATAGATTTGATCCAATTATCGTATATAAAAAGATGAATTCCAATAAGGTAAAAAGTAATTTGAATGAATTCGAATATATTGTTTCTAAAGTTTCAAAAATAGGTTTAAATGAACTTATTTTTTCATTTGCGACGCCATATACCAAAGTTGACCGGAGAATGCAAGCTCGGGGTTATAATCTAATAGATCCTCCATTAAAAAAGAAAAGAGATATCTTAGCAAGATTATTAAAAATTTGTGAGAAATATAATCTCGAAATGAGAGCATGTTGTCAACCAGATCTTTTAAGTATTAAAGAAATTCAGCAAGCACATTGCATTGATGCTTTTAAAATTGAAAAAATAATTGGAGAGCGAATTAAAAAGCAAAAAGATACTGGACAGAGAGAAGCTTGTGGGTGCTATAAATCTAAGGATATTGGTGGATATCATGGTCTTTTTAAATGTAAGCATAATTGTAGCTATTGTTACGCAAATCCATCAAGAAAATAAGACTCAAAATTATCCTTTAGAACACCTATTAACAAAAACTAGTATTATATTGATACAAGCTAAAAATTAGGTTAACTACATCGATTCTTTTGTCTTATAGATCGATCCATAATAAATTAAAGCGTTTCAATTTTAATTTTCAAAATTGTAAAAATGAAGAATAAAATTCGAAAAAGATAAATATAATTAAGAAACAAACTAAAGTATCAAACAATCAATTAAAAGTAGTTGAAAAAAGTGACTCAAATATTAGAAAACCAACAAATACAAGATAGCTATGATGCGATAATCGTCGGTGCTGGAAATGGAGGTCTTATTGCGGGTGCGACCTTAGCAAAAGAAGGTTTAAAAGTTCTTTTGATCGAGCGTCATAATTTACCTGGAGGTTTTGCTACTAGTTTCGTGAGAGGGCGTTTTGAATTTGAAGCTTCTTTACACGAGCTGGCCGATTATGGGCCATCCGACAACAAAGGAGGGATAAGAAAGCTTTTTGAAGACAAATTAGAGCTTGATGCAGAATTTGCGAGAGTCCCAGAAGCCTATAAGCTTATTTTAACTGACCCCGATAATAAAATGGATATTACAATGCCTTTTGGAGTAGAAGATTTTTTAGATAAGATGGAAGAGTATGTTCCCGGCAGTAGAGAATCAGTTGAGAAGTTTTTTAATCTTGCGAAAGAAATACGAGCAGCTTTTGGATATATAGCTCATACCCAAGGGAATCCTGATCAAGGAACATTAATGAAAGAATATACAAATTTTTTAAGAACTGCAGCGTATTCAGCTGAGGAGGTAGAAGATGCATTAGGAATTCCAGAAAAAGCACAGAAAATTTTGAACGCTTATTGGGCATATCTAGGTCTTCCAATGAACAGAATTAATTTCACGATTTTTGCATCGATGGTTTTGGTATATATAGAAAAAGGAGCGTATATTCCAATTAATCGGTCTCATGGCTATACAGCAGCATTAGATGCAAAGATAAGAGAATTTGGTGGTAAAATATTATATAATACCACCGTAGAAAAGATTTTAGTTGAAGATGGGCAAGTGGTTGGAGTTGAAACTTCCAGCGGAGATCATTTGAAGACAAATCATATAATTTGTAATGCGTCTCCAACCTTAGCGTATAATAAATTAGTCTATCCTAAATCTGAGGTTCCAGAAATCGCATATAAGGAAGTCAATGCTAGAATTCATGGAATGAGTGCATTTTGTGTATTTCTTGGATTGGATGCTTCTGTGGATGAGTTAGGTCTAAAAGAATATAGTTATTTCATTATGGATGATATGAATACTGAATCAGTGTATAATTCTTGGAGTGAATTGAAAACCCCATCTGGTCAAGCGACAGTTGTAATTAATAATGCTATTCCAGATTGTTCTCCTAAAGGTACAACCCTCATGTATATAACAACACTATTTGATCCAAAAGTATGGGAACATGTGAAAGCAGAAGACTATTTTAAGATTAAAACCCAGATTGCTGAAGGGTTGATTAAACAATTCGAAGAGGCGACTGGAGCCCCTATTAAAGAGCATATTGAAGAGATAGAAATAGCCACTCCAGAAACTTATGCTAGATATACAGGTACATATAATGGAGTAATCTATGGATATGAACCCGAATCTTGGGATTCCCTTGTTCCAAGATTAATGTCTATGGAAGATGATGTTCGCATAAAAGGTTTGCGATTCGCAGGAGGGTTCGGTGCTCGGTGTCATGGATATAGCAGTTCTATGTCAGACGGACATACAATGGCGCTATTAACATTACGAGATATCAAACAAGGAGGAATTCATAATGAGTAAAAGAGATTATGAACGAGTTGATTTTGCTGTAAAAAGTAATACAAAAGATATATTAGCTTTTACCAAATTAGTCCCTCAAAGAAAAAAGCGAATACAAAAAGCCTCAGCGGAGCCCATTGAAGAAGATCCTGTCAATGATCTGGCAGAAAAACTACATCCCAAGAGACAATATTTAGTAATAGATGAAATTGTGGATAATACAAAATCAACCAAAACCTATACATTAGTTCCAGACCCAGATTCAAAAACAAAATATCTTGCATATTTTCGTCCCGGTCAATATCTTAGCCTTAAGGTTATGGTGAATGGAGAACTGATAACTAGGCCCTATTCCATCTCTTCGAGTCCAAAAGAAGCTTTGGAAGGGTATTATACCTTAACTATTAAAAAAGAGAATGAGGATGGATTCTTGACTCCACATATTTGGGATAATTGGAAGGTAGGAACAAAGGTAATATCTTCTGGGCCAGAAGGATTTATTTATTATGAACCATTAAGAGATTATCCGCAAATTGTAGGATTAGCAGGGGGATCTGGGATTACACCGTTTCTATCAATGGCGAAAAGTATTAATGATGGGACCTTAGACGCAAAACTCACTATATTATATGGATGCAGTAATGAGGATGATATTATTTTTTATAATGAATTAAAGGAGTTAGAAAAAAAAAATCCAGATAAACTCAAGGTTGTGTTTGTGTTAAGTTGCGACGAGGTTTCTTTAAAAGGATGCGAAAAGGGTTTCATTACTTCGGAGATTATAAAAAAATATACTGACGTAGATACTTCGAGCTTTTTTATATGTGGCCCTCAGCTAATGTATGAGTTTGTTGAAGACGAATTGCAGAAACTTAATCTAGCCCCAAAACAAATAAGAAGAGAAGCCTTTGGCGAAATTAAAAATATTGAGAAATTTCTGGGATTTCCGGATAATCTAGCAAATAAAACTTTTAATATTAAAGTTCATATTGGGAATATTATAAAGGATGTTCCTGCGAAATCGACTGAATCTGTCTTAATTGCGTTAGAGAGAGCTAAAATTGGACCTCCATCCAAATGTCGATCAGGAGAGTGTGGCTTTTGTCGCTCTCTATTATTGGAGGGAGATGTTTTTATTTCACCTGTAAGTGACTGGAGAAGAGAAGCAGATAAGAAATTTAGCTATTTTCATCCATGTTCATCTTTTCCTCTGAGTGATTTAGAAATCGAGATACCAAGAAATCTACAAAAGAATTAGATCGTGATTATCCAAACTCATATATATTTTTATTTCTTTTTAATATCTTATATTTTATAGGTAATTACAAATACAAACCGATTAAATGGATATAAAAATTAAATTTGGAATAGCTGCGATATTTATTGTTATTTTCCAATCTATATTGAAGTTAATTGGAGTGCTCATCACGGGAAGTTTAAGTTTTCTTTCTGAAACAATCGATACCTTAATTGATATTTTTTTTGTGAGCTTAACTTTCTATTCAATCTATTTGAGTCAGAAACCAGCCGATTATGAACATATGTACGGTCATAGCAAAATTGACTCCATCGGAGCTCTTACCCAAGGAATCATCTTAACCATAATTTATTTATTTTTAGCTTATAATGCAATTCGAGTATTAATAGCACAAAATATTGTTGTAGACAATCCTACCTTAGGATTACAACTTTTGATAATATCTATGGTTGTTAATTTATTATTCTCCATTATTCTCATATTACAAGGAAAGAAGAGCAAAAGTCTTTCGCTTAAAATTCAAGGACTAAATCTTTTCCAAGATTCATTCCGTGCGATTATTGTAATCATTAATTTCCTCATTGTAGTATTTTTTGAAATAAAATTGTTAGATCCAATCTTTGGTATCATTATCTCTTGTATAATCATAATAAGTGCCTTGAGATTAGTTAAAGATGGAATAGATGATTTAACTGACATTAATCCATTAAATCCAACCCAGATAAAAATGATAACGGAAGGAATATTTAATCTTGAACATGTAAATGGTATCACAGATCTTAGAATTAGAGGTGCGGGAAATAGAGTATTTTTCGAAATGAATCTTGCTATTGAGGACCATATTTCAATTACCCATGCAAATGAAATTAGTAAATCAATAAGAAAGATAGCAGAACATTATATCCCAAATTATGAGGTAGAAACAATCATAGAAATGAATCCTTTAAGTAGCGAAAGATCATTGGGTAAACAAATCATTAATCTAATAAATTCCCTAAAAGCTGACTATCCAAAAATTATTGACATAAAAAATCTAAATATATTCAAAATTGAGAAAAATTATTTTGTTTCATTTACAATTGTTGTGAATAATAATCTGGCTTTAAGAGGTGCGCATGATATTTCTACAAAATTCGAACAGGAATTAAAGGGTCAAATTCCAGAGATATCAAGAATAATAAGTCATATTGAGGCAGAACGAGTGGATTTAGAAAGTATTTTAGATGATAAAATATGTCAAAGAATAAATTCCAATGATTTGGAAGAAAAAAAGGAGAAAATAGAAAAATTACTCCGAACGAAAGAATATGTTAAAGGATACCATGGATTTGAATATTGGAATATAAAAAACTATTGTGTTATTGAGATACATGTATTTTTCGATGGTGAGATTAATATTTCCAAGATTCATAATTATGTATCCGAATTAGAAGATATTATTAATAAAAATATAGAGATTGCTAATCTAAGCAATATAATAATTCATTCTGAGCCTTTAGAAGGGAGAACTGATGGAATAATATTCTGATTTAATGTGTTTTGAATAAAAAGGAAAGGTAATTATCTAAAAATTAAACTTGTATTTATCCAATCCTAATTCATTTTGCATGGTTTTAATATCATTTCGCAAGCTTTCATTCAAAGGTATTCCTTGTTTTTCTCTTTCTATTTCTGCTTCATATTCTTTCTCACCTGCGGTATAGATCCGGTCAGAACTTGGTTCCTTCTTAGCACTTCTAAGACCTCTCATGATGTTGCCCGCGGTTTTTTTAAATGTATCCAAAGGAAGGAAACTTTCTATATTTATGGCTAAGAAAAAATGGCCCACTTTTAAGCGTTTTTGGCCATCTTCTTCAATACCCAACGTGTCTCTGAGATAAATCCCCTCTTGAAGTGCTGCCGAAAGAAGTTCTACAATTGTTGCATATCCGTATCCTTTATAGCCTGATTTTTCTTCTCCTGGACCTCCTAATGGGAGTAAAGCTGCCTTCCGCTCTAGCATTTTATCTAAGATTTTTGAAGGGTTAGTCATCGAATTTCCCTCATCATCAATTACAACACCCTCGGGTAAATCTTTCTCTAATCGCTCGTATAATTCAACCTTTCCCCTTTGAATAATAGAGGTTGCACAATCTAAACAAAAGGGGAATTCTTCGTCAGTTGGAGCACCGAATGTTAATGGATTCGTACCCAACATAGGCTCAACTCCAAATGTTGGCGGAATTGATGGTCGCGCATTTGTAGTGGTTAGTCCTATCATTCCCTCATCAATCGCCATAAGCGAATAATATCCTGCGATTCCAAAATGTGTGGAATTTCTCACGGCAACTGCACCAAGCCCATATTGTTTCGCTTTCTCTATTGCTGTTTTCATCGCCTTATATGCAATGACGTGTCCCATTCCACAGTTCCCATCCCAGAGGGCCGTGGTTGGTCCGTCTTTTATCACATCTATTTTCGTTTCGACCTCGTAAATGCCTTCTTTAATGCGATCATAATACATTTTACAGCGTTGGATACCGTGTGTATCGATCCCCCGTAGATCCGAAACAATTAAAACGTTTCCGATAATCTTCGCATCGTCTTCAGGAACTCCTAACCCTATAAATACGTCCCGCATAAACCTTTCAAGTTTATCCGCACCAATATACACAATGTCGTCTGAATTTGACAATTTTTAAACCTCATGATATATAATTTCGAAATTCTCTTAAGTATAACAATTCTAATAATCCTTCAATTCATTTAAATAGTTAATCTCAATTTAATTAAAAAAATCTAAAAATTAAGGATCTCACTTAAGATACGTCTGGTATATTTTGAGGAGAGCCTCTTCAAAAAGATCCGCATTTTTCGGATATTTTTCGATTCTGGTTAAACAATGCCCGGTTTTGTCAAAAAAAAAGACTAATGGGATTTGATCTACTGCAAATTTTGGGTTATGAAACTCTGGAGGAGATCTTTTTGCCCATGAATAGTCCTCTTCATTACTATCCATTGTAGTTTTCACACCGCCCAGTAAAAATATTCTTAATCTAGGAGAATCAACCGCCTCCACAATCTTAATAAGTGTAGGCTTGACATCCGCGCAAGTATTGCACCATGTTGCCCCTAATGTTAAGATTTTAAGGCTATGAGTGCTCTGATCGAATTCTGATTGTAATTTCTTAATCAGCTCATTATTTGGCGTATAAGCTTTATAATTGCTTTGATGCATTATTCGTTCTTTCATGGATTTAATATGGTCTATATAGGCATATCCTTCTATAGGCTCGGATTCGATATCATTCCAGTGTAATTCTTCTGGTCGAAACATAATTCTCATATCAATAATTATCTCGTGAATAATAAACAATTCTCCTATGAAATAAAAATCAATAATTTCGGTTTATTACTCTAACATAATATAATATGGTGATATTTTGTCGGTAATATTTGATTTTTTGAATCTAAATCTCCTTTTATTGTCTATGTTTAAAGAATTCGAAAAAATTGAGAAAAACCTAATCTCACGATCACACTCGAAAAACTATGATTTTGAAGATGTGGGAAATGTTTTTCCCGATAATAAGGACTTTATCAATATTCTCAAACGAAAACTGATACGCGAAAATTTCATTTCAATTGAAGATGAATAAGATTTGATCAAATCAGAGAAATATAAAAAATCCCGACCCTGGACCCATATCTTCACTTGCACCTCAGCTATTACCACACTCCACACCCGATTCCCGAAGCGTGAAAGACAAAACTTACGGCTGCTCCATCCCTGGCCTGGCCGGGTTCGTTATTATGAGCTTGTACCTGCCCTACGGCGGGTACCGCCCTGCCCCCCACCATCGGGGCGAATGCTTCGACGTGTGCTAATAGTTCGGTAGCAAGTATTCAATGGGCCTCAAGCCGGGCGATTTCCACTATTGAGCGTGCTGTGGTCCACCCAGTATAAGAGCTTCAGAAAGGCCCAAGCTTCCCAAATATTAAAATACTCTCAGCAATAAAAATTTTTTGAAAGAAAATCAATATCTTTTCCTATAGGGAGGCAGGAAATTTTACTTGGGGATAAAAATCAAAAATATGAAAAATGTAAAGAAGAAAAATTTTTTAATTGAAACATAGAAACAATTAATTTAGTGTATTGATTGACTTAACAGATCAATAATGGTTATTGTTCTCCTCTTTTAATGTCCGATGCAAAACATATTTACAGGTTTTTTGACCCGAACTGAGAATGCATTGCTCCACTGCACCGTCATAATTATAATTAGGATTAAACTCATTAAGAAATCCAATAGTATATGGAATGCAGATACTTTCTTGAATGATTTTTCCCTTTTCTGGGTTATTGGGATCGGGATCCCCACCAATTGGGCAAAAACATTCATCATATTGAATCTTTACCTCAAGTGAGTTTTCATTGGTTTCATTAATTTCTGGTATCGATTTTAGGACTTCATAGCTTTTTTTCAAACCTACAATAATATCACAGATTCCCGCCTTTTTATAAATCTTGGCCAATTTAGCGCCTAATCGAGAAGATATTGATTTGGGAAGATTCTCTCCACCTACATCAATCATTTCGTTTACATAAGATTGGAAAAATTTTAGTGCGTCTTTACTCAAATTCTAATCCCCAACTGCATCTTATCATTTCATCGTAATGATATAATCTTTATTCTAAAATATTTAATTCTTTCTAAAGTTTCGGAAAAATTAGCATCTTTACATTAATGTAATAGGATAATATCTTATATTCATTAAATATGCATCTTGGCTAATTTCCGAAATTTTTAAGAAATTACTTCTCATTGTCTATTAAGCAAATTTTATCGTATCCATGATCTATAAAATCTGTTGTTGATATCAAAATTAGTTACACTAAATAGTACAACTTAGGTTTTATCCCTCAACCCGAAATCGTAATAAGCGCTCTTTATCTTTCCCTGCATAATCAATCCCTATTCGTTTTAATGCTTCTATAGATGCTTTTTCCACGGGTTCTCCCTTAGTATAATAAAGTTTAGCATCGAGACTACAAGAATTCTTTCCATTGAATTTTTCCTTGGTAATATCTAATGCCATGCAGAGTTTTCCAGGTCCATCAACTAAATTCTTGTATTTTTTACCTATTTTGACATTTCTATTACTTTTCATTATTTCAATTCCAGCAACTGGATAAAGTTCCCGTATAAGAACCGCACATGGCATCCCCTCTTCTTCAGTGACCACATTCAAACAATGATACATTCCATAAATTAGATATACATAATGGGTACCAGGAGTTCTATACATTATCTTAGTTCGGTCGGTTTTTCGATAATTATAACAATGACAAGCTTTATCATCAGGACCTACATAAGCTTCAACTTCAGTAATCTTCCCAATCATATTGCCATGTTCAGTTTCTCGTATGAGGTATCGGCCGATAAGATCTTTTGCAACTTTTTTGGTGTTTCGGTTGAAAAAAGTTTGCTTTAATCTTTCTAATTTAGAATTATTCTCCATATCTATATGTTTGATAATATATTTAATGGATTAAATGTTTAATATAGAGTATATTAATAAGATCTATATTAACACTACTAAAAAAATGAATGCCCCTGAGAGAGTATTAACAACAATAAATCATGAAGAACCAGATAAAGTTCCAGCATGGGAGAGCGCATTTACTAATAATACCATAACAAAATATTATGGATTGAACCCAAAAAAACAAGGGGATAAATACACTCACAAATTATATCGAAAAATTGGTTTAGATATTTGCGCAACTGCTGCATCTCTTTATCCTCGGAAACCCACCAAAGGAGGGAAGGGTTTTATCGATGAATATGGAAGAGTAATGCAATTTGAATATTATGAAAAAGATGGAACTCAAATAATGGGATATATAGGTGGTCATTTTAACAGTTTTGAGGATTATGAGAGTTGGGAACAACCAGACCCAAACTTACCCGTTCGATTAATTTCTTTTAAAAATGGGAGAAGAATTCAGAAGGAGATGAATGATGAAATCTTTTCGGTTCCCTCAACAGGAGCTTTAATGGAATGTACATGGGAAGGATTCGGTCTGGAAACGTTTTCCAGGATATTAGGGAAACCAAAACAAGCTAAAAAAGTTTTTGATGACAGAGGGAAATTTACTCTGGAATTAGTTAAAATATTAGCCGAAAACGACGCGAAATTAGTTATCTTATGGGATGATTACGGATTTAAAAATGGGCTTTTCATGAGTCCAAGGTTATATCGAAAATATATCTTTCCATGGATTAAACGTATCTGTGATGCGGCACATAAGCGTGATTGTAAGATTTTATTACATTCTGATGGTGATCTAATGGAAATATTTGAAGATATTGTAGAATGCGGGGTTGATGTTATAAATCCCATCGAGCCTACTACAGCTAATCCTGACTATGATATTTTCAAGTTAAATGAAAAATTTGGAGATCATATCACTTTTTGTGGAAATCTTAGTCCAATGACGTTAGCAACTGGAAAGGTTTCAGAAATTGAAGAATATGCTAAGAAATTAATAAGAGAATTAGCGCCTAGAGGAGGTTATATTTTCAGCTCAGGCCATTCGATTAACCCAGCTGTTACTGTAGATAGATTCGAGGCAATGCAAAATGTGAGAAGAAAATATGGTAAATATCCCATAAAAGTCCCAAAATAACCTTATAGTTTCCACCATTTCTTACTTAGAATTTATTTTTCTTAACTCCTCTTTCAAAAATTCTTCTAATTTAGCATTACACGCGACCAGAGGGTATTTCAAGTCCATTGAAAGAGATTGACCTAATGATTCCCCCTTTACTGTAAAGATTTTACCCCCCGCTTCTCTTATTATTAGATAGCTCGCAGCCATATCAACCAATCTAGTTCCTTTCCGGAAATCTAAATAACCGTCAACACTACCGCGTGCAAGTAAACAAAAACTTAGAGCTATACTTCCCATAACTCGGACTCGATATACTTTTTTCAATATAGGATTATATTTCTTGAGACTTTTTCTAAGCTTCCAGATATAAAAATCGATCTCGAAGATAAGCTGTTCTGATGGTCCTTTTTCTGATACTGTAATTTTTTTATCATTTAAAAATGTTCCCCGGTCTTTCTCTGCCCAATACATATCTTCAGTGGTTAGATCCAATATTACTGCCATTTTAATATCATCCAACTTAGTGCCTTCAGCATAGGCTATGGAAACACTGAAGAAGGGAATTCCTCGGCTACAATTCGTGGAACCATCTATCGGATCGACAATTAATTTTCGTTCGGATTTTGTAATTTTAGCTTTATCTCCTATATATTTCTCTCCAGTTTCTTCGCTAATTAATAAAATATTTATCCCATTTTGCTCCAATAGATTAACTATAGCATCTTCTGCTACTATATCAATTTCCATCGAGATATCGCCTCCCGCACCACGTTTTAATTTTTGTGCTCCCTCTATTGTTCCGATTAAAGGTTTAACGGCTTTTGAAACCTCCAGAGATAATTGTTTTAAAAATTTAATATCGATTTCTTTGGAAGCCATAATTAAGTAAAAAGAGGAGATAATTTCAAATAATGTTTTTGTTTTCACTCTTTTGGATTCTCTTCTTTTTTTACTATTTCACTTAGTATTTCAGCATCAGTTAGGACCATTTCAATAAAACTATTTTCAAAAACCAACTTTGGACCGCGTTTTAACTTCATTTTTGTATAAATTCTATCGATATTTTGAGAACTAAGCCAATCAGAGACAAGAATTCCTTTACGCTTCTCTCTTTCCATAAATTTATTTGATAATATCTCAAATTTAGTTAATTTTTCATTTTCGAATTCTAATATCCCAAAAAATGGTGCTTCCCCATATTTATCGTGAATATCTGAGTCTAATCCCTTATTTTTCTCAAGTGGGATAGCTATTTTAGTGGTTTTTTCTTCTTGGGTTCGGGTGGTAATTACGATTTTAAAAATTTCTGGAAAATTCTTTTTAATTTTATTGGAAAGCTTTTTCTTTAATAAATCTACTTTTGAGAGACTCATATCTTGGCTTAGTTTCAAATCGACTTCTAAAAAGATATAGCGTCCATAAGCTCTGATTTCCATATTATCAATGTTCTTAATCTTGGGGAAGTTTTCGATAAGGTCGATTAATTCCGTGCGTTTGTCGAACTCAATTACAGCATCCAATAAGGTCTTGGTGGAAGTGAGAAATATATCATATCCCCCTTTAATGATAAAAAGAGCGATTATTAATCCAAAAATTGAGTCAAGGATAATAACCCCAAAATAGGCAGCAATAAACCCAATTAAGACTGTCGAAGATATAAAATTATCCAGCAATTTTTCAGTTGTCTCAGACTCAATTATTTCTGAATGGGCTCGTTTCTCAATAATTTTGAGGTATATGGTTGTTATAATAGAGATTGATAGTGAAACACCCATTATTGCTAAAATGAACGGAGATACAATTATAATCTTAACTCTCCCTGAAAAGAAATTCAAAATCTCAGAAATTGATTCTCTGATAATGTTATATGCAGTAAAAAAGATAAAAATAGAGATTACTAAGCTCACTACATTTTCTATACGATAGTAACCATAGGGAAATTTTTCGTTAGGTTTCTTGCTGACAAAGATAATTCCAACTAATGATGCAATAACGATTATAATATCCGTAAGATTATCAAATGCATCTGCTTGTAAGGCAAGACTATTGGTAAATAGTCCAAGAAAAAGCTTGATTATGAATAAAGTAAGATTTACTGAAAGCAGGACAAAATTGATAAAAATCGGCTTCTCATAGATTTTAAGGTCATTTTCAGCTCGTTCCATTGAGATTTCACTTTAAAAAAGATTTTTTTCTACAATCCATTTTTCTACTTTAAATAATTGATATTGCTCACGCTCTTGGGTATCATACTCAGAATGAACTGTGCTTTTTGGTATCCAGAATTCCTGTCCATTCTCTAAATCGATTAGAAGCGCTTTTGGACTTTCAACCTTTATTTTCGCCTGGATTTCCACTAAATCTACAGATACTCCATATTCGGTAGTTTCGACCACATGAAGACCGTCTCGCGCATAAATTTGTTCAGAGAAGACACGATATTCGTCCTCTGTTTCCTCTTCCTTTTCTTCAAGTTTCTCCTTAAAAGTCCCGCTAGTAGCAAACTCAATTTTTTCTTTTACAATGTGATCGAGAAGTAATGTTAAAAACCGAGTGCTCGGGAATCTGAACTTCTTCTCATAATCTCCGATTCTAAAAACGCAAATATTTCGAGCGCGGTCTTCCCATCCTACGTAAATCTCGGTTTTATCGTCATGGAATACGTGGTATCCACGCCAATTTGCTAAACGCCGCTCTAATACCTCCAATATACATATGGTCTCCTCTATGCTTAATTTGATCGTTTTCCCTTCTCCTTGCGACGGTTTTTCCCAGATCCCATCTTCCTTCCTTCTAATACAAGTTAGAAAGATATGTGGAAGATTTTTGGCAGGACTTTGTACAATTACACCAACCTCATGCCCAAAAAATGATTTATTGTGATGATCTGTCAATTTTCCATTCAAAAAATTTATAAATTTTCTAATTCTGCTAATTATGTAATATATCAATAATAATTTAACTTCATTGAAATTTTTTTCATACTTTCAGCGATTTTTTCCTCAGAATTTTAAATATTCCATAAAAAAAAACCTTATATCTAAATCAATATACTGACTAATTATAAAATTACATAATAAGAAATCTTCCTATCCCAAAATAGTAAAAATAAAAGGAGTATTCTAACTATGACAAATCTATTTCTTCAAATTTTTGTTCTTATCTGTTTCTTGGGTGTCGTGGTCATTCTATTCTTCGAGGAAAGAGACTATATCTACTATACTTTTGTCTTTATTGTACTCGCAGGTTTAGTAACAGCTGCATTCATTCCTGAAACTCGCGACCTCCAATTTTATATAGAGAAAATTGAATGGGAAGTCATTTTCTTCTTGATTACGATGTTCACCATTGTAGAAATCCTAAAAGAAAATAGAATATTTGATGAAATTGCTAGATTAGTGGTTGTGAAATACCAGAATAACTTGCGCAAGATGTTTTACGTTATATGTATAGTTTCCACGTTGCTTGCTACTATAGTAGAAGATTTAAGTATTGCCATGATTTTCGCACCCATTATCATCGTTGCTAGTCGGAAATTAAATATTAAACCTGCGGCCTATCTTCTTGGAATGACCATATGCATAAACATCGCAGCTACGTTAACTCCCTTCGGTTCTGCACAAAATATTTTAATCTCTAATGAATTTGGGTTGGATATCTTGTGGTTTATAATTAAATTGGGACCATATTTCGTTATTTCCTTAATATCAACATTAATATTACTGGACCGATTTTCTCTTAGAAATGATATTGATTTTTGTGCATCTCACGCATGCAGTCCCGAAGAAATTGGGGAGGATACATTACTTTCCGAACCAAATATAGAAAAACGAAAATTTATAATGAATTTATTTGGATTAGTCATATTTATAGTCCTCCTTATTGTGATCCCAGAGATTTATTTAGCAGGATTAATAGGTGCGTTGATTTTTGTTTTGATTAATCCGGTAGAAACTCGCGACGGAAAAAAGTCTCTCTCTCTCTCAAAATACCTCTCACACGTCGATTACAAACTCATTTATTTTTTTATGGCGTTATTTCTGTTTGTTGGGTTATTAGAAGCAAACGGAACTATTCTTTTTATTGAAAATCTCATAGCAAGTGTGTCGTCCGAGAGTGAGTTTGTTTTAGCTATTATTATTTTAGTAAGCACGTCAATTTTAAGTGGACTGATTGATAATACACCGGTTACTATAATCTTTATTCCAATCGTTCGATTCTTATTTAATCTTCCTGAATTTTATCTTGGCCCGATAGTAGTGGCTTTTATATTGGGGATTAATTTGGGCGGGAATTTTCTTCCGCAAGGAAGTGCGGCTGATTTAGCAACATTAGAGATCAGTCGGGACAATCAAGTTGATGATATGTCATATAAACGTCTTTTTAAGGTTGGAGGAGTTTTTGCTCTATTTCATGTACTCTTGGGAATAGGATATATTGCATTGCTGGTATATGTATTTTAATTACCGAAATAACAGTCAAATAAATATCTGCGAATAATTTTTAAATAAAATCATGATGCTTTTATATTTAGAATTCAATTAGCTGTTCAACAACCTGAAAAATCTCTCTTGTTTTTATTTGGATTTCAAGTCAGGAAAAGCCATGAGCCTCCAAAGATTTTAGATTCTTTAATTTATAAAAATCAAATAAAAGCAGATAAGGACGTGTTATAAAAACTTACAGACTTATCGAATTTAGCTAAAATAACAGAAAAAGAGGAAACTTCAACTATATTGGGCTGATACGAGATGAAAAATTAATCCCCCCTCAAGCAATATATGATAAAACCAAAACAGAAAATAAAATTAAGTCCTTAAAATTCCAAAGAACCTTTGATCTTAATCCTTCTCCAAACAGAGATGAACGGTTCTGGTTTAGAATAACTTTCAATAATGGACCTCAAGCGTGGACTAGTCCAGTTGATTTTATGAGAGTTTAACCATTCATAAAAAAAAGAAATTTTTAATTAGGTAATTAACCATACATTTATATTTTTCTTTTTCATATAGATTATACATCGAAATTCTCATTCAAAGTATAAATATTTAGTTTATCGTAAGAGGTTTTTTAAATTATGGGTAGGAGATATGATAAATTATGATTCCAAAAAAAATGAAAGAATTCTTATGGGGAAATCTTCCCATAAATGCTATAGAAAATCGATTGGTCAAAGAAGAGGGAAAATGTTATTTAGAGTTTGAAAACAAAGATGAACACTTACTTTCTCATCTTGGAATAATCGGAGATAAATTAGGTCCTAATTTGGTTATTTGTATGTGGGATGAGGATTCTCCAGAAGAAATTGGAGGATATTTGATAATCGACAATATCTCAATGGGTACTCCCTCTATGGGAGGAATCAGAATGCTTCCAGATCTTCTCCCCTCGGATATTTATAACTTGGCGAGAGGAATGACTTTGAAAAATGCTGCAGCTCATTTACCTTATGGAGGGGGTAAAGCTGGTATTGTGGCAAGTAGAGAATTATCTCAAAAAGATCATAATCAAATAATTATAGGTTTTGCGAAATTAATCAAAAAATACGAAGATCTGTATGTTCCCGGACCGGATGTAGGTACAAATGATAAAGATATGAAAATAATTGCAATTCAAAATGGTATAGATAGTACTGTTTCAAAAACAGCCGATATGGGGGGAAATAGGATTGATGAATTAGGGGCTGCCGGAGGTGGTGTTGTTATTGCACTAAAAACACTCTTGGACATAATGCCCCGATTACGGGTTCTCCCCCAATTTTCAAATCTCGAATTACCTTCAAAAGATAATTTAAATGTTATCATTCAAGGTTTTGGGGCAGTTGGGGCACATGCTAGTCGAATTTTAAAAGAAAAAATCCCAGACGCAAAAGTTATTGGAGTAAGCGATATAAAAGGATATTTATATAACAAAAACGGATTACCTGTAGAAGATTTATTTGAATTATGGAAAAGGAAAGGATTAATCACTACAGAATATTTTAGAATTAATTTGATTGATAAAGGATATACTCATCCAACAAAGTTTTCTACAAACCCTAATGACTTATTAAGGGAAGATGCTTTTTGTATGATTCCAGCAGCACCCGTATTCAATTACCTCGGTGTAAGAGAATCGGATAAGTCATCTATGACTGTAAAAAATATGGGAAATTGGCAATTAATCGTTGAAGGAGCCAATACATATTCTCCAGATCCAAATAAAAAAGCCGCTCGGACTCGGATGGAGCAGATCGTATACCGAGAAGAGGGGGTCATGATTGCGAATGATTATTTAGTTAATTCAGGGGGAGTTATATTTGCTGCTCAAGAACATATCATTAAAACACCAGAGGAACTAAAAATACCAGAAAATTTGTTAGGAAACGAAGACGCTGTGGAAAATTGGTTAAAAGATCATTCAGAAGGTTTTAGAAGTTTATCCAAAAAACGTTTAGACGCAGGAATAGAGGCTAGAGAAGATGTTATTCGCCATAATATGATTGAATTAATAGAGATACTAACAACCAATCAAGAATTATTGCCAACTCCCGCTGCAGAGCGAATTAGCCTTAAACGTTTAGCGAAGAGTGAACGTGAAAAAACAGCTGTGGATATTATGCAAGATATTTCAACAATAAATGTCAATAGTTCTATTCATGAAGCCGCATCCATGATAATACGAGGGCCTAGTAATATTGTTGCTGTCCTATCTGAAAAAAAACTCGTGGGGGTTTTAACCGCCTGGGATATAACCAAATCAATTGCAGAACGTAAGTTCACCTCAAAGGTTGAAGAAATTATGACAAGAGATGTGGTATTTGCCGAACCTGATAATGATCTCTTGTTGATCATTAGTAGATTAGAGCAATATCGGATTTCAGCGATGCCTGTAGTTAATAATTCTGAGGTTCTTGGATATGTGAGTTCCGATCTAATAACCCAAAGATATGTTGCTCGATTCATGCAAGATCAAGAATTTTTAAGATTATAAGCTTTTTTTAGGTTTTATTTTTGTTAATTTAAGTGATATTTCGGCGGCCTGGTCTAAATCCATATGAATGTGGCTCAAACTTAGCCTCCCATTCTGGTTCCAAAGCAAGTTTTACGAGCATTTGCATGACTCGATCCTTCACTGTGGGAATCCCTAATGGTCGTTTATCCCCGCTCTTCTTTGGGATATAGACACGTCTTAGCGGTTTACATCTATAACTAAAAATATTGGTCTGACGAATCTCTTTTACCAGCCTTACACGTTGCCGTGGGGTAACGTAGACTTGTCCGTCAATTCCAGGCGTATACTTGCCTTTATTTTCCTGCGTGACTCTTCGTATTGCTAAGAGTCTCGCAAAATGTGATCTGACAAGGAGTTTTTGAAGGTTTTTCACCTTCGCATAATCCTTCTCACGGGTTACTCGAAAGATCCGTTCTTGAAGCCGTCTTACATATCTGCGGACTTTATCCCATTGGATATTATCCCAAATTCCGATATGCCCTTTGTTCTGTTCAATGCTTTCACACATCGTTTAACTTCTCCTCTGGTTAAGATTTCTCACTACTTTTCTTTCGTTGAGACCTGCTTTGGAAGTCAGCAGCCTTTCAGCTTGGGTATCTCTGTAGTTCGATCGCTACTACAATCCTATCCATACCATTACAGCATGACATTTGCTTCCTCCAGCATCCTCTACCCACTAAGCCATCCCCCTTCCTCACGGTCGGGATACCACTCCACTCCCGCGTGTGGGGCTTATTGGGCTTACCAAGTTCCTTATGCCCGACTTTCAACAG
Source organism: Promethearchaeota archaeon (assembly GCA_014730295.1). The sequence goes on from WJIN01000135.1 coordinate 24,547, forward strand.
AGCCCTTAGGGAGGCACTTTCCCCCGGTTGCACAATGAATGACAATGGGATGAAAAAAAACCATCCCAACCCGGCAACTCACCATTTTGGTCTCGGCGTCTCAGCTATATTTCGCCGATTTTTAATAACGAGGTTTATCGCACCTTCACGTTAGTTTCCCATAGGCTCTCTGGCTAGCCCTTCTAGACCACTTTATAGCTAAGTGCAGAAGGTACATTGTCTTTAGAGCTTCACACATCATCATTACTAATGATGCATGTCTAAATAGCCATTATCGGTCATCTCGATATTAGTTTTTGAAAACCACCTTTAAATATTATTGTTCTCAAGTCCTAAATTCGGACATAAAGCTTTACTTGTCGCACTTTTTTATTTAAATATCATCAGATTTAAAGATTAGTAAGTAAGAAATGTCTAGATAAACATATAAGAAAGATTAAGGTTGAGGAAATCTATTTAAAAAAGAAGAAGATATACCCCTACGTTCTAATGATTCAAATTTTTTAAGTTGTTGACTAGGAGATTGTTGATAGGCTTGTTCTATTGCTTTTATAAACTTCAATCCATCTCCAGTGATGATATAAACACCGTTCCCTTCTCTACTGATTAAATTAACTTCCATTAATTGAGTGAGATGATTTGAAACAGCTGTTTTTTTAAGTTCTAATTCAAATACAATCTTAGCATAGGGTTGGGGACCTTTTAATAATAATATTAAAATTTGCAATCTTTTTTCATTCCCAAGTGCTTTCATTATTGAAGTGATTTCCGAGAAGGATAAATTAAGAGCTTCAATTAAATGTTCATATACGAATTCAGTCGTCATTATTTTCCCCCTCTTTTAGTTTGATCGGGATATACCAATCCATTAAAGAATTCTCCATATCATTTTCATCCCATCTATCGGGATGATAGGATTGCATCATGTAAGGATAGGATGCTTCATATTCAGACTCCGGTAACCACTCTCTAAATATGTATTCAGCACCTTTACCCATATATTTAGAAGTAAAAAAGAGATATGGAGTGTTTGGAAAGACTTTATAGAACATACCTAGTGGGAAGAAATCTATACTTTTAACTTCAATTCCCACAAAAATATGAAACTTTTTATGTGATTCATAATCATCAGGTTCAATATGAACCTCATATCCATGGGCATCTCCAAATTTTATGGAATCTAAGAATTCTCTATATTTGTAATAAAGTTTTCCAAATCTATCCCAGGTCTTTCCAATTTCATTTTCCCTATTCCATCCTTTTGCGGAATGAAATGGATCACCAAAATAAACACTTCCTAAGAGTTTAAAAATTTTTGCTTCTAAGACCTTAGGTATCATTTGAAATTAGTCACTCCTATCTTGATTAAGATATAGTTTTCCATATATATGAATCTTCCTAAAAAAAGTGAACAAATTCATATTATCTAAATACTAAAGTGGTTTTTTTTGTAACAGAAAACAAAAAAATTGTTTTCAATGAATAATTAAAGTAAGTGAAAAATATGGTAAGTAAAGAGGAATATATAATTAAACCAATTGGTTATGTTAGAGTGGAAGGAGAAGACCCAATGAAGGCAGATTTTTACTTAGATATTAAAGAACAATTCCGCTCTGGCCTAAAACAATTGGATAAATTCAGTCACTTAATGGTTTTTTGGTGGGCACACCAGAATGATACTCCAGAAATTCGCAATCAAGAAAAATGGTCAATGGTCCCTCCTTATGGTGAAAATACTCCAGAAACTGGTTTGTTTGCATCAAGAGGGGAATATCGACCTAATCCTATTGCGCTCACTACAGCACCAATAATAAATGTGGATGAGAAAAAGGGTATCGTTCAAGTCGCGGGGATGGATGCGTTTGATGGGACACCAGTCATTGATCTAAAGGCATATTTTCCAATATGCGATCGCATTCGAGATTGTCATATTGCTCCTTGGTTAAAGGATTGGCCAGAATGGCAAGAAGAAGGCGCGGAATGGTGGGCGGAACAAGGATTTTTTGATAATTATGAGGGATAAAAGGTGATAAAAAGTGTCTCCGACAATACCTAGTACAGGAAGGTTAGGAAGTTTAGCTAAAACCATAGCTGAGGAAACGAATAATGATGTGCTAAATAAACTATTTGAAAACTATAAAACATCCCTAAAGGGAGAGGAGTTATCAAATTGGGTTTTAAAAATGCTTAATAATCTCGAAGAAATGGCGGGTTCTGAAAAAACAATCAAGATTATAGAGCAAGACGGACGTAAAAGTTGTGGAAAGGGATTCAAGAATACTGTGATAAGATTAATGGAAAAATCGGATTCTATTCAAGATTTCGTGAATAATCTCCAAGAGCATTATAAGAGGAGTTCATTCTTTGAATATGTAGATGATAAGACGATTATTGGAGGACATAATAAATGTTATATGATGATAAAATCTGCTAAAAAACCAATAGATTCACTGACCTTCTGCCATTTTTGTGTTGGTCATGGAAAGGAGTTTTATGGAGCAGGTCTAGAAAGGCCTGTAGATGCAGAGATAATCGAAACTGTTATGACAGGAGGGCAGACTTGTAAATTTAAATTCAAATTTTAATTTTTTATTTTTTTAATAATATAAAAACAAAAATAGAGTGATAAAATTGTCGTATGAGCGTTTTTTAAATAGAGGTATTAGACCAGAAACCCAAGATATTGAAAATGTTATAGGGGATAAACTATCTCTATGGCAAGACTTACATAAACACATAGAGGAAAAATATAATTTCTTTAAAGAAGTAAAATTTTTCACGAAGAAATATGGTTGGTCAATCAAATATACAAAACCAGGGAGAACAATGCTTTATCTATTTCCTGAGCATGGAGCATTTTCAGCGTTAATTGTAATTGGGAAAAAAGAGTCTGAAGTAATTAATTCGATAAAAGATCAATTAAATGAGAATGTTAAGTCCATATTTGATAATACGGAACAACTACATGATGGCCGTTGGTTATGGATAAGGATTTTATCAAATTCTGATTTAAATTCTCTAAAAATATTGCTTAGTACAAAAGCAAAACAAAAAAAATAAAATATGGAATTATGGAGTGATATAATTATGGTTAAAAAAACAATTGATGAGTATATAAAAGAACAGAATTCTCCTCAGAAGGAGATATGTCAGACTTTAAGGGAGTTAATTCTTAAAATTTATCCCTCGATTAAAGAAGAAATGAAATATGGAGTACCTTATTTCGGAAATAAGTTTTATATTGTTGCTTTGAAGGAATATGTTAATCTAGGCTTCTCAATTGAAGGATTGACTAAGGAGCAAATAGGATTATTTGAAGGTTCAGGAAAAACTACAAGGCATATAAAAATAAGAACAAAGGAAGATATTGTTGAAGATAATTTGAAGAAACTCATGGACATAGTTAAGAAGATTAAATAAGAGGTGTATAAATTGGTAGAAATAATTGAAGTGAATGAAGAAAATATTGAAAAAGTTGGTTTATTCTGCAAGAAATCTCAAAAAAAAGAACAGGGGTATCAGAATAAGCTAAAATGGATTAAAGAACGGTTTAAAGAAGGTTTAAAATACCATTTATTAATGGTTAAAGAGAGGGGAAAGGAGTTCTCAAGAGGTTTTATAGAATATATCCCGGGAGAATTTAACTGGAGAGGGATTGAAGCGGATGGATGGATGGTAATTCACTGCCTTTGGATTACTGGAAAAGCAAAAAATCAAGGTAGTGGTTCTAAATTAGTAGAAGTCGCGATAAACGACGCAAAAGAGCAAAATATGCATGGAGTGGTTGTTCTAACTTCAAGTAAATGTGATGGTATAGCAAATAATGAAATTTTTGAGAAATTGAATTTTAAACAAATCGAAGAAGCCAAACCGGCTTATGAATTATATACGTTACAATTTAATAAGGATGCTCCAACACCTAAAATAAATCCAACTTCTATCGAAAATATCAAGAAATGTGGTAAGGGTATAGTAATTATTGATGCTCACCAATGCCCTTATGCCCAAACAATAGTTGATCCTGTTGGAGAATGGGCTAAAAATCAGAATATCCCATTTAAAGTGATAACTTATAAAAATTGTAAGGAAGCACAACAAAATGGTATAAGTCCTTACGCTATTTATGGTGTTATATACAATAATGAAGTTATTTCATATTGTTATCCAAGAAGAGGACAAGAAATTATCGATAAAATAAAAAAATTAAATTAGAGGTTGAAAAGAAATGGTACAGATAATTGATGTTAATGAAGAAAATATTGATAAATACGGTTTATTTTGTAGGAAATCATACATGAAATCTGAAGGTAATCAAAATAAAGTAAAATGGTTAAAAGAAAGGTTTAAGGAGGGATTGAAGTACAAACTTCTTATTGTAAAGGAACGTGGTAAAGACACGTCAAGAGGTTTTGTTGAATACATCCCGGGAGAATATAATTGGCGCGGAATTGATGCTAAAGGGTGGATGGTAATCCACTGTTTATGGGTCACTGGACAAGCTAAGAAAAAAGGTAATGGTTCAAGATTAGTTAAAGAAGTAATAAAAGATGCAAAGGAGCAAGGTTTGTATGGAGTGGTTGCCATGACAGCAGACAAGCAGGGGTGGATGCCAAATCCAAAAATATTTGAAAAACATGGATTTAAAAAAGTTGCAGAAATGGAACCTTATTTTAAACTATATGCTTTAGCTTTTTCAGAAAACGCTCCCAGTCCAAAATTTCACCCCATTTCAGAGAAAAATGCAGAGAAATATAAGGATGGTGTAACGATATTGTACTCTGCACAGTGCCCACATGTAAGTGATCTTATTAAGGAAGTAGATGAGCATTGTACAAGTAAAAGTATTAACTTTAAAGCAATTAAGATGACGAAATGTTCTGAAGCTCAACAAGGTGGAATTCATCCTTATGGATTATATAGCTGTCTTTGTAATGGAAAGGTTATATCTTACAAACCCGGTATGAGAAAGGAAACTATTGAGAGAATAAATAAGTGTATTTAATTTTTTTTATAAAATTTACATTTTTTTTTAGAGATAAAAGGAGGTTAGGATATGATAAAAATTCAGTGGCTTGCTCATGCAGCGTTTAAAATTAAAACAAAAGATAAAGTGATCTTTTAAGTCAATTCCACAATTATTGGTTTATTCAATGGCACTTAAGGAAAATTTAAAATCATTTGGAATTAATGAACCATTTAAAATTAGATGTATAATTTTTAATAAAAATAACTCTTATGAATTTAACTCAGAAATAGTAATGACTAAGTTTAAGGATTTCATAGGACAAGAGAAGCAGTTCTCAAGAAGAAAGGCTGAGTTAATGACAAAATTAAAAGATTTGAGTCTTCGTGAAGGATTAGAAAAACTTAACCTTATATTAGTTTCCAATACTGATTCGTTTTTTCCAAGCGTCAATATGAGCGCGAGAGATGGATTTCATTTTCATAAAAATTTGAATAATCTTGCTAGAATTAATTGTACCAACTTAAAAGAAAATCCATCTCATTTATTATCGCTATGGCAATATGATAAGCATCTTCTGAATAGGATTTATTAATAGCACCCTTTTCGATAATCTTTTTAGATAAATCCTCAGTTTCTTTTGATGATGTAAGAATTGAGAAATCTTCTACAGTCTCTTTCATTTTTCTTTTAATATTATCATCAGGTGTTTTTTCTATTTCAGCAATTGTAATATCTGAAATAAAAATATCAAAATCTTTAATTATTTTAAAAAAATCATTAGTAAGGGACATTCTTTC
>WJIN01000136.1 GCA_014730295.1 Promethearchaeota archaeon
AAACTCTCTAATTCGCTTAAATGATTTGGAATCTCTTCGATAAAATTACCATATAAATTCAAATACTTTAACTTTTTCAGGTTTGTAATCTCCTTGGGGAATTCGGATACCCAATTGTCCCTTAAATCCAAAACTTCTAATTCTTCAAGTCCACATAGATTTTTTGGAATATTTTCATTAGGATAAGACAACTGGGGTAAATCATACTTGTGCAAAAAAGTCAATAGCTTAATATGTCCGCTTTCATCTATCACGTAGAAATTATATATCCCATTATAATAGTCTGATTGTGTCTTTTCAACAATGTGTTTTTGCTCCCAAAAATACTCTCTGTATTTATTCCAGTTTCCTTCCTTTGAAAACTTTTGATAATCTTGATAATCGAGTTTATAGAATTCGGTGTTCTGGAAAGATTCTAAAATCTCTAATACCGAAGCCTCACCTTCGATTACGCCTTGCGCCTCGTATTTCTTTCCGGAATACATTTTTCCTTTATAAGTATTAAGGTTATTTCTGTTCATGTTTTTTTAGGTCGTTTTGGTTTGAGAACAAATTTTTCTCTTTAAAGAATAAATGGACTCTCATCTTAAAAAATATTTAGCGATATTTAAAATACCAGAGCCTTGCCATTTATTAAAAATGTTATAGATATGGGTTATGAAATTGTGTTTTTTGAGTGTTCCTATTTTATATTTTTTTTCAGATTAATAGCTTTCTTGAATTTACGATTGTTTTGTAAAATATGTTCACTTATTTCCACTGCGAGCTGATGTTGATGATGATCGTAATAATATTCGGCTATTTTATACCAAATTTCTGGATCTTTGGGATCCGTTCGCTTAACAAGTTCTAATGCTTTAACTGGTTTATCGGAATCAAGATAAATTTGCATTAGAAATCGAACTGCCTTTTGATAATCGGGTTTCTCTTGAAGAATTTCCTGAAAGGTTTCAATAGCCTCTGAAACTCGTCCCAAACCATAATATGCTTCTGCAAGTGGGTATTTCGCGTAAAGATAATTGGGTTCAAGCTTTAATACCTCTTCTGCAGTATCTAAAGCAGATTTATACTCTTTTACTTGATTATATGCGTGAGCAAGGCAACTACTAGCAACACTTACCCTATTATCTGTTCCAGATAATTTTTTTAAATCATCTAATTTTATATTCGTAAAAGTGAGGAAGAGAGCATCATAATCCACCATCCCATGTTTCTGATATTCTTTTTGATCTTTTTGATATTTTTTTCCATATTTACAAAATACTCTCGCACTTTTTTCAAACTCTCTTGCATGAAAATACGCTGATCTCAAAGACCATGCAGCACTCGAATCCTCGGGAGTAAGTTCAAGAACTTTTTCATATATAGGGATTATTTTCTCAAGTGTACCTCCATATCGTTTTTCTGCTAACTCTTCTAAGCTCGAACCCAAATTCCGTTCTAAATATTCGGCGGCCCGTTTTAGTGTATTAATTTCCCGAGATATGCAAGAATCATAATTAAAATTCTCAGATCTACTAAAAAAATAGAAAAATATTGATAATAAACCAAATATAAACATTAAGTAAAAATCAATAGGATACAGTATCGAAATAATCATAAAAAGACTATTTAAAGATAATAATAGAAAAATTGTAAGGCAAATGTAAAAACATATTTTAAGCACTTTAGAGGTGAGGGATCTACCAGTTTCTTTTTGAGAATATCCTATCTTTTCAGAATCATTATTAGTTTTTTATTATAAACCTATTGTTCTAAGTTAGTTAAAAATATTAAAAAAATATAAATCTTAAAAAAATAAAAATTTTAAAAATTACTTATTTTCCTTAAATGGAACTCCTTCTCATATTATAATACAAAAACCAAATGTTTAAATATTTGATTTCACAAATTAAATTAAATAAAGGGTTAGTTGTAAAGTCTTAATTGACATACAAAACCTCACATAAAAAAAATTGATAAATATGGTATTTGGAAACAAGGTGTTTGAAAATATGCATCCTCAAAACAAGGAAAAAAATCAAATTTCACTTGAAGAGTACCAAACTCTGAAGGAAAAAGCTCAGAAATATGAAGAACTCAAAAAAGAGAATGAAGAACTAAAGCGGGAAAAGGAAGAATTACAAAATGAACTTGAGGGTGTTAAACAAAATGCCGAGCAATTGAAAGAAAAAAGTGAAACGTATCTAAGGAAAGCGCAGAGGCTTCAAGCAGATTATGAAAATTATAAAAAACGCGTGGATCGAGATAGTGCTAATTATAAACGGTTCGCAACGGAGAAAATCGCACGAAAACTCATCAGTCATTATGACGATCTGAGACGCGCTCAAGAGGTAATTGATACCTTGGAAGACGACAGTTCTGTGAAAAAAGGATTCCAGATGATTGTGAAGAACTTCGAAAAAATCTTGGAAGAGGAAGAGATCAAACCAATGGACTGCGAAGGCGAAAAATTCGATCCGTATAAACACGATGCGATGTTAGTGCGGGAAGACAATGAAACTCCCGAAAACACTGTGCTTGAAGAGCTTGAGAAAGGATATTTCTTTAAAAATGAAGTCTTACGACCTGCGCGAGTAGTCGTTTCCAAAAAATCATGTTAATTTTTTGAAAAGAAACAAACTCAAAATAAAATTCGAAATATAAATTCAAATTAAAAATTACAATAAAAAATTAAAAATTAAGAAGTGAACAACTATGGGAAAAATAATTGGTATTGACCTAGGAACTTCAAATTCCGCAGCCGCTGTTTTAAGCGGAGGCCAACCGGAAATTATTCCAAGCAAAGAGGGAGTCACATTGTACGGAAAAGCATTCCCTTCAGTCGTTGCATTTACTAAGGACGGCCAGAGAATAGTTGGAGAACCTGCCCGACGACAAGCAATCTCAAATCCTGAGCGAACAATTTCGGGGATCAAGAGAAAGATGGGCACTTCCTACACTGTTGAAATAGACGGAAAGGAATATACTCCGCAAGAAATCTCTGCGATGATCCTGAGAAAAATTAAACAAGATGCCAGCGACTATTTAGGAGAGGAAGTCACCGATGCTATCATAACAGTCCCAGCCTATTTCAATGACAATCAACGACAAGCCACTAAAGATGCCGGGAAGATCGCGGGACTAAATGTACGACGCTTGATTAACGAGCCAACTGCGGCAGCTGTTGCATTTGGTTTGGATAAAAAAGGTCAACATTTAAACATTGCGGTATTGGATCTTGGTGGAGGTACGTTTGATGTCACCATTATGGAAATGGACGATCGAGTATTCGAAGTAATTTCCACAGCCGGAGATACGCAACTAGGAGGACGTGATATGGATGATAAATTAGTTGACTATATTGTTGAGGAGTTCAAGAAGCAGGAAGGCATCGACCTCAGAAATGATAAAATGGCCCTACAACGGGTTAAAGAAGCCGCCGAGAAAGCGAAGATTGAATTATCAACAGTTCTAAAAACTGAAATCAACCTACCCTATGTTACCGCAACCGATTCCGGACCTAAGCATTTGAATATGGAAATTACGAGAGCAAAATTGGAACAATTAATTCAGCCAGTTCTGAAGAGATTAGAATCTCCAATTAAAAAGGCTCTTCAAGATGCCGGAATGAAAAGTGAAGATGTAGATAAGGTTATTTTGGTTGGTGGACCAACCAGAATGCCAAGCGTCCAAGAAAAATTCAGGGAATTCTTAGGTACGAAACCGGAACGCGGTATTGACCCGATGGAATGTGTTGCGATGGGTGCTGCGATTCAAGGTGGAGTATTGACCGGAGAGGTAGAAGACTTACTCTTATTGGATGTCACTCCATTGTCCTTAGGTGTGGAAACTTTAGGTGGAGTGTTCACGAAATTGATCGATAGGAACACGACCATTCCAACAAAAGCCACGGAAACATTCACGACTGCAGCCGATAACCAGAATGCTGTTGAAGTTCATGTTCTACAAGGTGAACGACCAAAAGCAGCTGATAATATTTCATTAGGGAAATTTCACTTGACGGGAATTCCACCAGCACCACGAGGAGTTCCGCAAATTAAAGTGACCTTTGATATTGATGCTGATGGTATACTTAACGTCACCGCCGAAGATAAAGCGACCGGCAAATCTCAATCTATCACGATCACAGCATCAACTAAGATGAGTGATGATGAGATTGAAGCGAAAGTTAGAGAAGCCGAGCGCTATGCGGAAGAGGATAAAGAATTCAAAAAACTCACCGAAGTCAGGAATCATGGAGAAGCACTAGTCTATCAAGCAGAGAAGATCCTTCGTGAGAATGAAAATATCGTCGGAGACTTAAAGGAGAGAATCCAAGAGAAAATTGATGATCTACAAACTGCGATCCAAGGCGATAATATTCAAGAAATTGAGAGTAAAACAGAAGCCTTACAACAAGCGCTACATGAAGTTTCCTCGAGAATGTATGGTCAAGGTCCACAAGCCGGTCAAGCTCAACAACCTGGTCAAGGATATCAAGGTGCACCTCCTGGAGGTATGGGCGGCACCCCTGGATCATATAGCGCCGGAGGAAGGGCAAAGACGCAAGACGAGATTGAAGAAGAGCAATATCGTAGAGCGACTGGTCAAGACGACGTAGTGGATGCGGAATATGAATAAACGTAAGTAGTACTCTTTTATTTTTTTTATTTTTTTTAGTTAGGAAACATTATTATTATCATCAGTATTAAGAAAGGAAAATATTATGATTATCAATATTATTAGTCAAGAAGAAAAAAAAGAGGTTTCAAATTTATGCCAAAAAAAGATTATTATAAAATATTGGGAATAGACAAAAACGCCTCACAAGACGAGATAAAGCGGGCATTCCGAAAGCAAGCGAGGAAATATCATCCTGATGTGAATCCAGATGAAGATCGTTCGGGTGAACGGTTTAAAAAGATCAACGAAGCCTATAGAGTATTAAGCGATGAAGAAAAACGGAAAATGTATGATCGATTTGGAGTTACCGAAGGAGAGATGCCAAAAGGCGGTACCCCTGGTGGTGGAGCTGGTCCGGGAGGAGGTGGAGTATACAGAACTCCAGACGGAAGAACAGTATATTATTCATCTGGTGGGCCAGGTGGTGGAGGAGGAGATTTCAGTGATATTTTCGGAGGTTTTAGTGGTGGAGGCGGTGGACAAGGATCTGGTTTTGACTTTTTTAGTGATCTCGAAGATATTTTTGATGTATTCGGTGGAAGAGGGGGGCGGAGTCGAACTACGAGGTCAAGCTCGAGCTCTCCGTTCGGACGCAGAGCGACTCGAAATGTTCCCCAAGAGGGACAAGATCTTAAATATGATATGACCATCGATTTCATGGATGCGTTTTATGGTGATAAGAAACGAATCCAATTTAGAAATCCCCACACGGGCACAACAGAAACATTAACCGTGAAAATCCCTAAAGGAATCCGAGAAGGCCAGAAATTACGATTAACGGGAAAAGGTATGCCGGGGAGTAACGGTGGCAAGCCCGGAGATCTCTATATTAATATTCACATAAACGATCACCCCGCATATGAAAGGAAAGACGATGATATTTATATAGACACAGAAGTACCTTATACCACAGCAGCATTAGGAGGTAAAATCCAAATAAAAGGAATTGATAGAAGCCTCAATGTGTCCGTTCCAGCTGGGACTGAAGATGGGACGGTCCTGCGATTAAAAAATCAAGGGTTTCCCAAAATGAAATCTGATACAAGAGGCAATCTGATGGTACGAATAAAGATACGAGTTCCAAGCAGTCTTTCTAGTGAGCAAAAGGAATTATTAGAAAAATTAAAGCGAACGGGATTATAATAATAGGAGGAATATAACCCATGATGAAATTAGATAAATTTACACTTAAAGTTCAAGAAGCGTTAATGACCGCAAAATCGTTAGCTGAGAACAATAATCATCAGCAAATTGAACCAGTTCATGTATTAATTGCATTAACAGAGCAGCAAGATGGAATAACTCGTCCACTATTACAAAAATTGGGAGTCAACATTCCTCATTTCTTAAATGATTTAAATAATGAATTAGAGAAACTGCCCAGAGTTACGGGAGCTGGCGCGGGAGAGGCTCGAATATCTCGACATACAAAGAAAATGTTCGATATTGCCTGGGAAATGGCTCAAAATATGAGAGATGAATACCTAAGTACAGAACACGTACTTATGGCTGTTGCTTCAGAAGACTCATTACCAGTGTATACTGTAATGAACAATTTTGGTATTACTAAAGATCGAATATTGACTGCATTAAAAACGGTACGCGGAAGTAAGCGAATTATTGATCAAAATCCCGAAGAAAAATACCGAGCAATTGATAAATATAGTAGAAACTTAACAGATTTAGCGAGAAGAGGTAAATTAGATCCCGTTATCGGGAGAGATAATGAAATAAGGCGTTTAATGCACATACTTTCCCGAAGAACGAAAAATAACCCTGTTCTTATTGGAGAAGCTGGGGTAGGAAAGACTGCAATCGTAGAAGGACTTGCCCAGAGAATCTCTGATGAAGATGTACCCGAATTACTAAAAAATAAAGATATTATTGCATTAGATTTAGCTTCGATGATTGCAGGTGCTAAATACAGAGGAGAATTTGAAGACCGATTGAAAGCTTTTTTAAAAGAAGTAGAGGAAGGTGCGGGAAGATACATTCTGTTTATTGATGAATTGCATACACTTGTGGGGGCAGGTGCAGCCGAAGGAGCGATTGACGCTTCGAATATGCTCAAACCTGCACTTGCGAGAGGGGAATTAAGAGCTATTGGTGCGACCACTTTAGATGAATATCGAAAATATATTGAAAAGGATGCTGCGCTCACCAGAAGATTTCAAACTGTCTATGTTGATGAGCCTTCAGTTGAGGATACCATTGCTATATTAAGAGGACTTAAAGAAAGATATGAAGTCCATCATGGTGTACGAATTTCGGATTCCGCAATAATCGCAGCGGCGAAATTATCAGACCGATACATCTCCTCCAGATTCCTTCCGGATAAAGCGATTGATCTGATGGATGAGGCTGCTTCAAGACTGCGAATTGAAATTGACAGCATGCCCACCGAAATTGATGAAATCGAGCGTCAGATAATCCAGCTTGAAATTCAGAGAGAAGCGCTCAAAAAAGAGACTGGCAAAGCAGCGGAGGAGAGAAAAAAGAGGATCGAAGAAGAACTGCATGATTTACAAGAGGAAGCAAACAAATTGAAGCTGAGATGGCAAAATGAGAAAGAGGTAATTTCAAAAATTAGCGCGATTAAGAAAGAGATCGAGGATACAAAACTACAGGCAGAAAAAGCAGAAAAGCGCGGGGAACTAGAGAAAGCTGCCGAGCTAACTTATGGTGTGTTAAATGACCTTAAGAAAAAATTAGTACAAAATCAAGCAAAGCTGGAAGATATCCAAGAAGAAACACCTATGCTTAAAGAGGAGGTAGGAGCAGAGGATATTGCAGAGGTTGTATCGCAATGGACGGGAATCCCCGTTTCAAAGATGTTGGAGAGCGAACGAGAAAAATTATTAAAAATGGAAGATCGCTTGAAGCGTAGAGTTGTCGGTCAAGACCAAGCGTTAAAAGCAGTTTCAAATGCAATTAGAAGAGCAAGAGCAGGTATTCAAGACCCAAATCGCCCTATCGGCGTGTTTATTTTCTTAGGTCCCACTGGAGTTGGCAAGACGGAAACAGCAAAAGCTTTAGCAGAATTTCTCTTTGATGATGAAGATGCGATGGTGAGAATCGATATGTCAGAATTCATGGAGAAGCACAGCGTAGCTCGACTTATTGGAGCCCCGCCTGGATATATTGGCTTTGAAGAGGGTGGATACCTTACCGAAGCGGTTCGAAGACGACCTTATTCGGTCATCCTATTTGATGAGATTGAAAAAGCCCATCAAGATGTATTCAATATATTACTGCAGATCATGGACGATGGAAGGTTAACGGATGGACACGGAAGGACTGTCGACTTCAAGAATACTGTTTTAATTATGACAAGTAATATTGGGAGTCAATATATCCTTGAAACACGTGAAAGCAGTAAAGAAATTGATGAAGATCTCATCATGAAAACCATGAGACGGCATTTCAAACCAGAATTTCTGAACCGTGTGGATGATATAATAATTTATAACTTCCTTGAGAAAGATCAGATAAAAGATATAGTGGACATTCAGATTCGTCGATTGAATAAAACTCTTGAAGATCATAAGGTCAAAGTAGAGCTCACTGAAGATGCGAAAAAGCTCCTTGCAGATAAAGGATTTGATCCAGAATTTGGTGCGCGTCCATTAAAACGAGCCATTCAAAAATATATTCAAGACCCATTATCATTACAGATATTAGAAGGGAAATTCATGGACGGAGACCTCATTAAAATAGATGCGAATTCTCATCAAGAACTAGAGTTCGAAAAAATTGGAGAAATTTCGACATAATTTTTATATTTTTTTGTAGCTTTTCTTAAAGTTATTATTTTACCATTCATTCAATAAAATAAGGGGTTCAAACATGGAAGATATCAAGTCGGGACCAGATAATGAAATGAACAATTTGAATTGCCCAGAGTGTAATGGCCCGACAATTTCTATTGACACTACGAGCGAGATTGTATGCACGCAATGTGGACTCGTCTTGCATGAAAGAGGAGTAGATTACCAGCATAGTGGAAAAAGAGCGTATACCCAACAAGAAAAACAAGCTCGCGAGAGAACCGGATCTCCTATTTCTAATCTAATTCCTGATATGGAATTGACTACTGTAATTAATAAAAAAGATATTAAGAACCCTGATCTTAAGCGGGCTGCCAAATGGGATACCCGTATGCCCTGGGCGAAACGGAATTTGCTCATCGCGACTACAGAGCTGAAACGCATTAGCAGCAATCTTAATTTGCCTACACATGTAAAAATGGAGGCAATGAGGATTTATCGTCAGGCGTTTAAAAATAAATTACTACGAGGTCGATCGATTAACGCGATGGTAGCTGCTGCGATCTATTTCTCGTGCAGGACTAAAAAGATTCCACGAACTCTTCAAGAAATATTAGAACAATCAAATGAAACTGCTAAAGATGTGAAGCGTTCGTATCGAGCTATTATAAAAGAATTAAAACTAAAAGCTCCTAATACAAATCCGAGTGCACTAATACCTCGATTTAATGCGGAATTAAATTTAAATGCGGAAACCGAGCGAATCGCAATAAAGATTGTTAAGACTTTTTCAAAATATTTTCCCACAAGTGGCAAAGATCCAAAAGGATTGTGTGCTGGAGCGATATACATCGCAACCAAATTAAAGCATATTAATCTCACACAAAAAGAGATAGCGGAAACAGTGGGTATAACAGAAGTAACTTTACGCTCGCGCTATAAAGAGATTATGAAAAAACTTAAGATTGATGTGCCAAATTGAGCACTTGAAATTAAAAAAGAGTTTATTGATTATTTTTTTCAGTTAAATCTTCTCTTTTGAAGAGTCGCTTTTTAAGTTTCACCATATCCTTATCCTCATCATAGCTAAGTAAGTCTATATTGGCTAATTCATGAATAGCTCTTAGTACCATAGCACCCGTGATACCTGTTGTGTTTTTAATTGTTTCCCGGCTCATCTCTTCTTGCTCTCCGTGTAAGGTTAAAAGGATTCTGAAGTGGGGCGTTCCTTGCCATATCTCCTCTAATAATACATTATATATAGACAATAGAGCCTTTATCCGTTCTATATTAAATTCTTCTTGATCTTCAACAATTTTGGACAGTTTTTCCAGTTCTTTTTTTACTTTTTTATACTCATCTAAAAGTTTCATCTGCTCAGAAGTGAGATCTCCAATTTTTTGGTCCTTCTCTTGCTTCTCTTTTTCCAGTTGTCGTGTCGCTTCCATCAATTCATCTTTATCTTTTTCTAATTGGACTTTTTCTTGCTCTAGACTGGTTTTTTCCTCTTCAAGCTGAAGTTTCTCTTGTTCCAAGAGTCGAGTTTCATTACTTAGTTTCTCTTTATCTTTTTCGAGCTTAACTAATTCTTCTTTGGCGGTGAGAAGAGCGTCTTTAATATTGTCAATAGCATCAATTGTGTCATCAATTACATTAATACTTTTTTTCTTTTCTATCACTGGTTCCATATATGATCCCTCAAATTATTGATAATTAAAACTAGATTTCTTTGTTATTAATGTCTTATGATTTTTAATTCTAATGTTTGTAAGACTATTATGATTTTACATTATTTATTCTTTCAATACCTTCTATTTTTAATAAAAGAATAGATTATAAAGATTGAAAAATGGGATATGGTGGAAATGCTAGCTTATAGCCCTTCTATTTCTAACTTTTAATAAAATCTCTGGGCTTTGGTCAAAATTTTTATTTTATATTCAAAAACTATTTAACAATTGTTTAAATAATGAATTTTAAAGTTTTCAGAACTTTTATTATAATAGAAATCAAATCTAATTAAAAATTGAAAATTGGAAAGTGTATTTTAATGAATGAAATTAAAAAACCATACACAAACACAATCGAAGAGATTTCACAAGAATTAGAAGTGGATCCTTCTCAAGGACTCTCTGAAGAAGATTATCAAAATAGATTTGAGAAGTTTGGGCCAAATAAACTTCAAGAAAAGCGAGAGATCAGCTTTTTAAAGGTTTTATTACACGAAATTTTTGAGCCAATGATTCTTTTATTATTTGGTGTTGGTATCGTATATACCATATTCGGATTAGTCTTTGAAGGAGATCCTTTCGATGGAATTACAATATTCGTGATTATCGCGATCTTAGTATTTGTCGAGATATATAATGAGTATAGAGCCAAAAAAACGATAGAGTCTCTAAAAGATTTGGCAGTACCAGATGCTACTGTTTTACGGGACGGAAAAATCGAGGAAATTAAACCAGAAAATCTCGTTTTGGGGGATGTGGTATACCTAAAAGTAGGAAACCGGGTACCGGCGGATTTAAGATTAACCGAGGCATATGGCCTTCAATTAGATGAATCGGCTCTAACAGGTGAATCAACACCCGCTACTAAGAATGCTGAAAATACTTTAGGGGAAAAGACTGATTTATTGGAACGCGAAAATATGGCGTTTGCAGGAACAACAGTTACACGAGGAAAAGGTAAGGGTATCGTGGTGGCTACAGCAATGAACACCGAATTAGGAAAAATTGCTGGGTTGACAGAAAGCATTAAGGTGCCCAAGACACCATTACAATTGGCCATGAAACAATTATCATTATGGCTTGTGGGTGTTGCGCTCTTTTTTGCGGTATTAATCCCTATTGTTGGTATTTTTCAAGGAAAGGATCCATTTGAGATGATATTAACGGGATTAAGTCTTTCTTTTGCAACTGTTCCAGAAGAATTACCCATCATTATCACTGTTGTATTAGCATTAGGTGCATATTCTTTATCCAAGAATAATGCCTTGGTAAAGTACTTGAAAACAGCTGAGACCTTAGGAAGTGTAACCGTAATTGCAACTGATAAAACCGGTACACTTACGAAAAACGATATGAGACTCGCAAAAATATACGCTGATGGAGATACTGTAGAGTTAGATGGTAAAGAATTATCCGAATGTCAAACGCAAGTATTGGAAATCGGCGCTATGGTAAACGATGTATTAATAGAAAAGGACGGAGATACCCTCTCCTATAAAGGAGACCCTATGGAAATCGCGTTGATCCATGCTGCAGAAGAAGCCAATATTTCTTATAAGGAATTATCTCAAAAATACAAGTTAACTCAAGAATTCACCTTTGATAATAAGCGCATGATGATGTCTCAGATTTATAAAGTCAATGGGAATTATACCCTCTTTTTAAAAGGCGCGACAGAGCAAATACTTAACAATGCTCAACAATTTATTTCAGATGGCTCTAAAAAAGATCTTACTGAAGATATTAGGGAGGAAATCCTCGCCAAAGTAAGAGAAATGGCGGAAAATGGGTTACGAGTATTAGGATTCGCCTTCAAAGAGCTTAATAACCCTGATATCTCCCAGGAGGAAGCAGAAAAAGACCTTATATTTTGCGGTATTGGGGGATTTATAGACCCTCCGAGAGGAGAGGTAAAAGACGCGATAGAGGAATGCAAAAGCGCTGGTATTAGGGTTTTGATGATCACAGGTGATTATGAACAGACTGCTCAAGCAATTGGACAAGAGGTGGGAATTGACGCGAGAAAAGTACTTCTTGGTCGTGAAGTTGAGGAGATGGACAAAGATGGGTTGAAAGGCCGGGTAAATTATATCAATGTATTTGCACGAGCCACTCCTGAACATAAACTCAGGATTGTAGAAGCACTTAAAGAAAATGGAGAGCAAGTCGCAGTAACAGGGGATGGAATAAACGATGCTCCCGCCTTAAAAAAGGCTGATATAGGAGTCGCGATGGGAAAAACCGGAACTGATGTTGCCAAAGAAACGGGAGATATGGTCTTATTAGATGATAATTTCGCGACAATTACTTATGCGGTCGAACAAGGAAGGAAATTATATGATAATCTTAGAAAAGGTGTTAGATATTATCTTGCGGTAAAAATGGCTCTCATTGTTATATTTCTACTTCCTGTTCTGTTTGGAGTCCAATTACCATTTGCTCCCATTCAGATCATTCTACTTGAACTCTTTATGGACTTAGCTGCATCTGCTACATTCGTGGTGGAACCGAGTGAGACCGATGTTATGAAATTACCACCGCGCGATCCTGAGGCCAAATTTATGGATAAGGAGATGAATTTGGGTATTCTGATGGGTGCTGTTAGTCTGATCGGAGCCGTTTTAATTGTATATTTTATTGCTTTGGGGATTCATCCCGACGAGGTTGCCAGAACGATCGCATTTGCGACGTGGATGGTTTCTCATGTCTTGTTAGCATTCAATATGAGAACTATTAGAGATCCTTTGAAAAAGGTGGGATATCTCTCAAATAAAATGATGATCATCTGGGCATTAGGAGCTATCGGTGTGATGTTCCTCATTGTTTACATTCCACCCCTTCAAGCTGTATTGAATGTAACAGCAATTGGATTTTTAGACTGGTTATTGATTTTTGGAATTTCAATTGCCTTTAGCTTCTGGATCGAAATAGCGAAAATTCTCTCTAAGAAGTATTTCTCAAAAAAATAATTACCTTCTTTTCTTATTTTATTTTTCTTTCATTTTTCTTTCTGTCTATTCCATAAGAGGATTAAAAATATCAGAACTTCTGTAGCTTTTTGTAATGCGATTTTTGGAATATATTCTTTTTTGGAATGAAACAGCATCCCACCAGTAAATAGGTTAGGGGCTGGTATTCCATTTTTGCTTAAGTGTGCACCATCTGTTCCACCTCTAATGGAATGGATGATTGGTTCTAACTCCGCCATTCGAATTGCTTCTTCAGCAAGTTCAATTACCTTGGAATCGCTTTCTATATAATTTACCATATTTTCATACTGATGTTCTTTCTCTAAAATTATTTCGAGCCCCTCATATTTCCTCTCATAGAGAGTTTTTAGGATTTCTAGATATTTAAATCGAGTTAAATTTTCTTCTTCCTCGAAGTCTCGTAAGAACAGAATTGCTTCCGAAACTTCTGGTGTTCCATTTAACGATATCAAATGATAAAATCCTTCTCTCCCTTCGGTATTACGGGGGGTTTCAAGTTCCGGGAGATCGCTTAGGTATTGTGCTGCTATATAAACTGAATTAATCATTAATCCTTTAGCATAACCGGGATGAACATTTAATCCTTTGAAATGTATTTTGACCTTCCATGCATCAAAACATTCAAACTCTAATTCTCCGAGTTTAGATCCGTCGACGGTGTAACAAACTTTAGGTAATTTGGACATATCGATTTTTTCAGTACCCATTCCTAATTCTTCATCGGGAAAAAAACAAACTACAATAGGACCATGTTTTAATTGATTAAATGTAGAGAGAATATCACATAGGGTGATTATTTCCGCTATTCCCGCCTTATCATCCGCTCCAAGTAAAGTATCGCCTTTCGAAGTAATAATATCTTCTCCAATATACTCATTTAATTCGGGTGAATCTTCTTGAGAAAGGGTCAAATTTTCATTTCTTTCGAATTTGATTTTTCCCCCCTCATAGTTGGAATGTATTGTGGGTTTTACACCTTTTCCACTAACAGAAGGTGCAGTATCTAAATGAGCAATTAGTCCTATTGCTTGGGATTTTTCGCATCCATCAGATGGAGGCAATTGAGCATAAACATATCCATATTTGTCATGGATAATATTTTTTAATCCTATATTTGTAAGCTCTTTGACTAAAACTTTTCCAAAATGGACCTGCTCTTGAGTTGAAGGGAAAGAGTCTGAATCTTCTTTTGAGTGAGAGTCTATTTGAACATATTTAAGAAATCTATTCGTTACCCGTTCAGCAATATACTGCTTTATTTGATTTGTTAATTTCATTTCTATTATTAAAGAATTCGTTAGCGTCCAATAAATTTTGGATCGCGTTTTTCTTGAAAGGATTTCATTCCTTCTCCAAAATCCTTTGTTGCAATATTTTTACAATAGAGTTTGAATTCATGCTTTAGGGAGGGAAAGAAATCATTTCGCAGAGAATAATTTAACATGCTTTTATTATATCCCAAACATTTAGTAGGCATTTTTGCTATTCCTTCAACAAATTCCGTTGATTTTGATTCAAACTCCTTTTCAGGAAAATAATCTGTGATTAGTCCAATTTCATATGCTTTTTTCGCATTGAGGTGTTTACCAGTCAAAATAATCTCTGTAGCTCTCCCAAAGCCAACAATCCGCGGAAGAAGCCAGCTTCCTCCACTCATTACACATATAGCCCGTGAAGCGCGATGATCCCCTATTTCCAAGTTATCTGCTGCGATTCTGAAATCACATGCTAAAGCTAGATCAAATCCCGCACCTAAACAATATCCTTCCAATAGTGCGATTACAGGTTTCTGAATTTTTCTAATTAATCTTACCATCCGTTGATGGGGAAGTTGCGATCCATCTTCTAATGGTTTAAATTTAATCCCTTCAGGTCCCATTCTCTGTAAATCATCACCAGAACAAAAGCAGTTCCCAGCACCTCTAATTGCAATAATTCTAATTTTCCTATTTTTCATAGATTTTTCTAAAACATCTACAATCTCCATAATTAACTGATAGTTTAGGGCGTTTAATCTTTGGGGACGGTTTAATATAATCTCTCTTATTCCTTTTTTGTGACTTGCTAGAATATATTCATAGTTATTAATTGAGATGAAATTCAACTCCAACATTCATTATAATACCAAGGATTTGTATATATAATAAAGATTATTCTTCCAAAGGTATAATTAGAATACTAAGAAAAAAGGAAAAAAAAATATTTGATTACCAAATTTGAAACATCTCATCTAATTTGAGGCCATAAACAATGAGGTAAGGTATTAATAAGTCTAATACGCCTTGCCAAAGATTTATGAGTGGTGCCCCAACTAAAATCGCAGTCATTCCCGTTACGCCAGGCAATCCCAGAAATTCTAGAGTTATAGTATTAAGTAGAAATGAATATATCGTTGTAAAAACAAGTATATTAAGGATAACCATAACAATAATTCTTAATAAAAGTCCTAAAGCTCCAAACATTATGTAGTTTCTTGGTCTTTTTAATTTTCTACTGTTTTTGACAGCCGCTTTCCTTTTATATAATCTTAAGGCAATTATAGCCACTATTAGTGTGCTTAAGGTTGCCGCCGCTTTCATAGAAGGTCCAACCCAAGTAGTTGGATCGAATGGCATTAATCCAACTGTACCTATCAATGTGGTAAAAATGCCGGCTCTAATGCCAAATAAAAGAAATGCGGTAATCCAAATAATTGAAATTGGATCCACTATTGCAATGAACCAGCCTGCGATTCTAGGAATGGAGGGCGCTAAAAAAGCCCCAATTATAATTGAAAGAGCTCCAAAAATAGCCGAACCTGCTACTTCTAAAGTTCTTGCTGCTTTTTCAGAAATTATCGCTTCTTTTTCCTCCTCGTCATTTTTCAAATTCATTAGAGTTCCTGATTTTTCCGTCATTTTTCTAAAATAATTTATATTTACTTGTATTGAGTAAACCTGCATTAGATATTTAATTGATGGGTAGTATGGATAATATAACTTATGTTAATATGATTGATTTTGACGAAGTATAGAAACCAAATTATAATGACAATCAATAATTTTTATGTTAGAACAATATTTAAGTACATAAATTAACCGACTCTAAATGGTGATTCTCATTTATAATTTTAGTAATTACTCAGTAATGAGTAATTATTTGCAAAAATATTATTTTAGAATATTCTTCTCTCTCGCAGTAAGATCTAACCAATCACTGATTTCTTTCAAGTTACGCCTGGACACTCCTGCTAACACCTTTAAAAACGGAATAAAATCTCGTACTGCTTCAGTTTGAGAGATTTCATATTCTTGCCGTATTTTTTGGTATAAACTCCGTTCTGATGCATTTAAAGACATTCCCCCCGAAGAACTATAACGCGGGAAACTCACGGGCCTAAATCCTGTGGAATGACTCTTTTTTTGAGTAAGCACGACTCCGCCTGCGAATAAGTCATAAAAATACGGCAACAAAGACCATTCCATATTTCGACGAATTCTGCCAAACACTTCATCCGCAACCGCTAAATTTTCATATGCTTCTTTTAATTCATCCTTGTAGGTAATGAATGAAGGAATATTTTGATTAACCCACTTATATAAAAAGTTATAATCCACATCTGATTTATCTGTAAGAGCTTGTGCTTCATTTAATGAGTGTACTTTTTGGAATAAATCGCGAATGAGTCCAAAAATCTCTTCTGTAGAATCTCTGTGTAGTGAGTAAATCATTTCCTTTTTTTCTTCAGCAGCTTTTCCCTCTCCCTTACTTAGTGCTTGAAGATCATTTATCACACCTCGCAGATCACCTGCATTTTTATCAATAATAAGCTCTAAATCTTCTTCGGTTATATTTGTGATTTTTTCATTTTTGATTATCTTACCCGCGATTTTAAGCACTTTTTCTTTTGGAAGAGGATGGACTTCATAGCGAGGAATCATATTATATAACGATTGAAGATTAGATTTATAATCATTAGCGCACATTATAATAGGAAATTGTGTCTCTTTGACTAAGTCGAGTATTGCAGGTACCGCTCCTCTGTCCTTGGTCCCGTAGATACCATCAATTTCATCCACAAGTAGTAATTTTTTCTTTTTTTCCGTAATAAAATCCATTATCCCACGGGATTTAGAGGTTTCCTTAAGTTTTGCTTCCAAGCTCTCTCGAGTGCGCGTATCTGAAGCGTTCGTCTCAATTACTTCCATATTTAGATCATTTGCGAGTGCATAGACTATTGAGGTTTTTCCTATTCCCGGCTTTCCCTCCAGTAAAACAGCAGCCTTCTCTGGAGGTAAACTCACTTCCTCTTTTTGCTGTTTTTCGGTAGCTGTTCTATTAAACGCCCGAATTTTCTTGTTTTTTTTGTTTATCTTTTCGATTTCTGTAAAGAATGATTTAACAAATTCAGTTAAATGTTCCGCCAAATTTACCCTCTGCCTACCCAATTTTGCAGAAGGAAGCGCCATATCTTTTATAGATTTTGGCCTGTATTTCTCAACCCATGGTTCTTTGGAACTTTCAGACATTTTCTTCACATCCGCTCTGTTAACTCAGCTAGTTTTGTAATTAATGCGGATATCTGAATATCATCATCTAATCCTTCAAGCGCTCGCACATCCGCATCCGCAATCATATTAATTATTTTGCTTTTTGTATATTGAGAAAACGGAAGTTTGTGGATTTCCTCCAATATCTTCACAAAAAGTTCGTGAGCATTATATTTATATTCAGATAAAATCTCTCTAAAGAGTTCTCGAGCTTCTTTGAATTCATCAGTAAAGGTTTTTTTTAAGAGCTCTCTTATCTCTTGATTTCGGAACTGTTTCATATTATTATAGAGCATACTTAAATCTATCTTTTTGCCCCTTGCGCTACTCAATTGGAGTAAATCTATTGCGTTGGCTATTTTTCCTTCAGAAATTCTATATAGGAATTTTACCGTTCCAGATTCTAATTCAAGAGATTCTTTTTGTGCAATTGACTTTATGAGAGTCTGAAAATTTTCATATTTAATCTGGGGGATTAAGAACAGTTGACATCTAGAGATTATTGGATCAATTATCCCAGAGATCTTAGTGGTTATAAGTATCATCCTGCAATTTGAACCATAAATTTCCATTAATCTCCTAAATCCTTGTTGATCGGAACCAAGTACTTCGAAATTTTTTACCACGAGAATTTTAAAAGGAACATCACCAATCACCTTCAATTGGACAAAAGGCTTTATCTTTACTTGGATAAATGCTGGAGTCGTAACTTTTTTTCCTGCCATGCTTCCTATTCTACTTGTAGATACATAAGATTCAGAACGGGCTTGTTTTCGTTCATCTTGATTTAAAGGAACATCCGCATATACCAATTTAAAATTGGCATCATAATATCTCCCTAAAAATTCTTTAGCAAATAATCGGGCGATAGTAGTTTTACCTATTCCTTCGCTCCCCACAAATAAGAGGTGAGGAAAATTTCCTTTTTGAAGAATTTCTTTTAATCGTGAAATAGTATTTTCTCGTCCGGCGACATCATCTAATGCTTGCGGTTGATATTTTAGACGCCAAATAGGAGAATCTTCTGTCATTTTTTAGTTTTCACCACTTTTTTGAAGCTTTTTTATTCCTTATTTTTTGTAGCAATTTCTGCTAGGAGTGAAGTTAATTGAATCTCCTCATCTCCACCTTGACTAATATAATAGTCAATATCTCCAAAATAGGCAATTAATTCTGATTTGTCGATATTATCCATCTCATTTAAATCTGGAATCAGCTGCATCAACTGTCGGATAAAATTACGACTATCGAGATAATCTAATGATGTGAAGATTTTTCTTGTTTTAAGAAAATCTCCATTCAGTAAAGCGGTTTTAAGGTTTTCAAAAACGGTATTTTCTATAAAACCTGAAATTTTTAAAATTTCATCGATATTAAGATCCTTTAATAATTCTAAGGAGACTGCCATCTGTAAGGTATTAATGGCTTTTCGTAAATCACCAGAAGAGATAAAATACAATGTATCAAAAAACTCTTCTTCTCTCTCTTTAGGAATTGAGATGTTTTCCTGTTGAGTAATATATTTGAGTTTTTCGACTACTTTCTCTTTAGGGAGACTTACAAACCTAAAGACCGCACATCGGGAAACGATTGGATCAATAATTTGGTTAATATAATTACACATTAATATAAATTTCACGTTGGTAGGGGCGCTCTCAATTATTCTTCTGAGTGTTTGTTGGACCGTTTTCGGGATATTGTCTGCCTCATCTAAGATAACGATTTTGAGCTCGTTTTCCGTGAGGATCATATTCTGATTTACAAAATCATTTAATTTTTCTCTGACAAATTTCATTCTTACCGTATCCGAGGCATTTAGCTCTAACACATTTCTATAGTATTTATCTTTTTTCAATAGTTTATTCGCAATAATTAATGCGGTACTTGTTTTTCCTGTGCCCGCGGGTCCTGCGAAAATCATATGGGGCATATCAAATTTGTCTTTTACAAACGATTTTAAATTATTTACAGCAATATTTTGGCTGACTATCTCATCAAAATCAGCTGGCCTGTATTTCTCAACCCAAACTTCTAAACCAATACTCATAAAAATATAAATCCATAAGATGTAATTATTTATCAGGATAATCTTCTTCGAGGTCTAATTCGAGCACTTCATATTTTTTCTCAAAATTCATCTGTTCATATAATTTCCCCGCGCGTTTTGCCTCTTCTCTAATATTCACTTTTACCTTCTCCACTTGGATTTTTTTAAGATGTCCAAGTGCTTGTTGTAAAAGCTGGTGACCAATCCCATGTCCTCGATAATCTTTTTTTAAGAAAAATTGTTTGATGTATCCTTCAGATTTTCCAAAAGGATCGATTCTGAGTTCTGCGATAATCATTCCAACAACATCTCCGGTTCTCTCATCTGTCGCAATTAAAATCCCATGTCGTTGTAATGGATCAAATAATCTTCGTCTAATCCCCCAATCAAATCTTTTGGGTTCAAACTCTTGTCCTAATCCTTCTACTAATAATTTCGTAAGGTCTTTTAGCGCATCTATTTGCTCTGGTGAAGCGATTTCTACTTTAATATTATTTTTACTCATAATCCTTACAATAGCTTCGTTTTATCAATTAATGATATAATACAATTTAAGGTTTGCAATTAAAATTTTGTATTCTCTTAGTAAAGAAATTGTGAATATTATGTTAAGTTTATTCTCTCTCCTTATAAATCTCTCTCTCTATTTCAACAATTTAAGCTAAGGCTAAATAATTTAAATAGGAGATAAAATACGCTATAAAGTAATACAATGATGGAAAAGTAAAAAAAGAAGAAAAAAATTATCGTGCTGATACGCCGTCCCAGGCTTTCACTTCTGAATCTACGTGCCCACAGACAGGGCATTTCTGTGATACTTCCCAAGGTTCCAATGCGGGATGAACTCTGGTATAGAGATTTCCGCATTCCTCACAGACTAAGAATTTTGCACCGCATGAATTGCACATTTTTAATTGTCCATTTTCCACGAATCTGAATGTTCGATTGATGATTTTTCGCGAATTGCTTAAATTCTCATCCATTCATCGTGGGCTATTCGAAATGAGTCTCCACCGCATTCTGAACAATGTTTACCATCAAATTCCTCTGCCATTTTTTATCACTTCTTTCAATCACTAAAACTTAATTTTCTGTAATTTCTGTTCTATACAATTATTTCAAAATTTTAAGTTTATATAATTGTTTTTGATTTAAACTAAATAATAAACCTATTTATGTTTTAGCAGAATTTTAAAAGAACGAGATTATAGTAATTCTTTCTTCACAAGAAAAAGGAGGAAATATTGAACATAAAGAGAATAATAATGAATAATTACATTTTCAATTTTTTGGTTTTATTCTCTTTTTCGTCCGGATTAACATCTTCCAATTCTTTAATTAGCCGAACGACCTTATCATCGGTTAAAGCTTCACTAAATTTTACTAACATCTCATAGTCCCTGACAAAGAGTCCTTTTCGTTTCATAGGCTTACCGTTCGATTTTAATGGATTAATCTCTAAAAATAACATCGGAGGTCTGGTTTTGCTTCCCGGTACTTTTACGACAAATACTCCTGGAATAGGAGTTTCCATCTTCCCCCATTCTTCCGCATTTTCCAAATGCTCTTTTAACTGGCCTTGAATATCAGACATTTTTTTCACATGCTCTAATAATATATGGTGTTACACAATGATATTGTGATATAGTTTAAATAATTTTTTCATTATTTTTTTAGAAAGCGTTACTATATAAGCTATAATGAGGTAGGGATTGTTTTTGTCGCCCAGATCAACTAAAAATAGGTGCTTATATTTCTGTCGGATTTCTTGGGGCTAATTTCCACTAAATACTTAAATATCACCTCGGTATATATCAATATAATAAATAACAAATTATTAGAATGGTGATATACAAATGAAATTGATAAGTGTTAATTTACCCGAGACATATTTAGAAATATTAGAGATCCTAGTAGCAGATGGTAAATTTCCCAACAGATCAGAAGCTATCCGAGTTGGAATTCGCGATTTAATAAAAACCGAATATCTCATTGAGGAGAGAATTAAAAGAAATTATGGTTCGATTACTGAGCCAGAACTCGAAACGGAACCCCAAGAAAATATTATGTTGTAATAATTTTTTATTTTTTATTTATCTACTTTCTTTCCAATCCTCTTAAACGTTTCTTTCGTTCTTTCCTTCTCCTTGCTATCTCAGATTTCAAATCTTCAAGAGCTTCTTCATGTTTTGTGGTTTCTGCGATTTCATGACCCATTTCTTGTTTATAGAATATGATTTTTTCATCAATTGCAGACATAATTCTCTTATCAGCATTAACATTCTCAAGATTAAATCGCGCCTCATTTAACTCCGATATAGCTTTCATATAATTTCGATTCTTAATGGACCGTTCTGCTCTATCTATAGCTTCATAACTAATAATAAATCGTTCATTATCGATCAAGTTAGGTGCCATTGAGACAATCAAGGGAAGATTTGCTTGTTCTTTTATATTTTCAATAATGTTTTTGATTTCTTCTTGAATTTCTTCTTTATCGACCTCTTTTAATTTTTCCTTTAAACTGATGAAAGCTTCGTTGTACTTGTAATTCATAATGTAAATTTTTGCTAATTCTAACTTATCCATAACTTCTTCCTTCGGCTTAGAAGCCCGCCGCATCTCAGCTAATCGCTTCCTTTTTTCCTCAATTTCTCTGCGCTTTTGCTCTTTTCTTTTTTGTTCCTCCTCCATTAACAGCTCCTGTAATTCTTCTTCTTCTAATCTCCGTCTTTTTTGAGCCTCTTTTCTCTTTTCGACGCGTTCTCTCTCCTTCTCGAGATTGACTAATAGTTCGGAATTTATTCGAGAGACTTCTCGCTCCCAACCAACTTGCGTAAATAAGTCCCGAGCTTCTAAATATTTCTCCTGGGCCCTATCAAATTCTTCCTTTTCAACCAAGTCAGTACCATCTTCCAATAATTTAAATGCTCTATCTGTTATTTCTTTTTCATTTCGCTTTTCCTCTTGAATACGTAATATCTCTTTTCTCTTTTCTTCTTCTTCTAATTTTTTAATTCGATCCATTTCCTCAATTTTCTTTTCAATTTGCTCTTGAAGTTGTTTCTGCTTCTCTTTCTCCTTCATTAATAACTGTTGTTCTTTTTCATATTCTCGCTTCTGCTTGAAGATAGAATTAATAGACTCCTCTACTAAATCTAAACCTGCGTTCCAGTTAATATTTTTAAAAATTTCTCGGGTTTCTTTATAAAGTCTAATCGATTCCTCGAAGTTGCTTTCTTCTAATGCATTTTTTGCTTTATCCATTAATTCAAAGGCTTGATCCTTTTTCCTTTCAAAGATTTCCTTTTCTCTTCGCTCTTTTTCGATGGTTTCTTCTTGAAGTTCTAATATCTCCTGTTCTTCTTTACGTGCTTCTTCGATTAATCTCTGCTGTTCTAAACGCTCTTGTTTTAGTCGTGCTATTCTTTGCTTCTCTTCCTTACGCAATTTTATATCTTCTTCTAATTTTTGCTTATAATAATTAATCGATTGATCCATTTTATCTGCCTCATTCACCCATCCAATTTCTTGAAAAATGTTTTTAGCCTTCTGATATAGATCAATAACTTTTTCATAGGGACATTCAATTTCTAAAATATTTCCTTCCTGGATATCTCTATTATAATTTCTGGCTATATCCAAAGCATTATCAATGATCTTAAACGCTTCTTCTTTTTGTTGTTCAAATTTCTTTTGGGCTTGCTTTTCTCTTAGAATCACGTCTTGCTGCTCCTTTAATAGCTGTTCTTCTTCTTTTTGTGATTCTTCTATTAATTTTTGTTGTTCAAAAAGTTCTTGTTCTTTCCGTTTCCTTCTTTCTCTCTCTCTCTTTTTAAGCAGTTTATCTTCTTCCAATTTTTTGGAATAGTAGCTAATTGACTCATTAAGCTTTTCTGCTTCTCTCTCCCATCCAACTTGTTGAAATTTTTGCTTTGCGTCTTTATATAAATCTATTACTTCTTCATAGGGAGGTTCATAATCCAATATATTACCTTTTTCGATTTTTTTATTATATTCTTTAGCAAAATTTTCAGCTTGAGTGATGATATCAAAAATTTGGTCATAGATCTCCTTTTCTCTCTGTCTTTGCGTCTGTACTTCCACATATGCTTTTTGGGTCTCTCCTTCGATATCAATTTGTCTCTGATCTATTGGAACTTCTATCTCGGCATTTTGTTTTTGCAGAGCCCTTAATTCATCGTCTTTCTGTTTCTTTTCCATATAAAATGCAATAGTTTCATTCAAACGAGCTGCTTCGTTCTCCCATCCAATTTCAATAAGCAAATCTTTTGCCATTTCATAGAGATCTATCGCGTTTAGATATGGGCTTTCATAATCGGCCAACCGTGGTTTTAATTTAGATTTATAAATTCTTACTAATTGCTCCGCTTCATCTATAAGACTCATTGCTTGGTTAAGTTTTTCTTCTTTCTCTTTCTTTTCTTCTACTTCCGCCTCATCAATAGTTTGGGTTGGTTTTTCAATGGGTTTTTGTAATTTGTACATTTCTTCTATTCTTTTCTCTCTTTCTGCTTTTTGAGCTTCTATTTTCTTTAACTTCTCCACTCTCTGCGCCTTTTCTTTATACAGATTAATTTGGCTCAAATAGAGCTCAGCTTCTTTCAACCATCCGCGATCAATCAGTTGTTTTCTAATTTTTCTATATCTTTTGATTACGTCGGGATATTTATTCTCTATTTCAAAATTCCCCTTTTTCAGTTCATTTTCATATTCTCTTGCTATTTTTTCGGCTTTATCAACCATCTTAGAAATTTCTGCTTGAAAATCTTCCTCCTCTTCTTTTTTATTTATCTCTTCTAGAATTTTTTCATCAGTAGATTTAGTTCCCACCGGTTTCTTAACTTTTTTTATTTCTTTGATTAATTCCTGGTCACCTTTTCGAGATTCAATTCGCCTTAATTTTTTATCCTTTTCCAATTTGTCTTTATAGAATTGAATCTGTTTTGCATATAAAGCACTTTCCTCATACCAGCCATGTTCTTGTAGTTTGTCTCTTAAATTTCGATATATTTCAATGATTTCTCGGTAAGGACATTCTTGGGCAAAGTTTCCTTTCATAAGGTCAACTTCATACTCCCGGGCCATTTTTTCTGCTTGATCGACTTTAGTATCAATATAGTTTTCAAGTCTCTTATCTTCTAACTCCGATTTAAGTTCCCCCTCAATTTCTTGGATTTGCTCTTCTTTTATTTTTTCTGGAGAAATCTTGTGCATTTCCTCAATTTGTTTTTGTTTTTCCACCTTTTCGGCTTCGATTTCTCGTAATTTTTTTTCTTTTTTGAGCTTCTCTTGATAAATTTTAATTTGATTTTTATAGATTTCTGCTTGAGTTTTCCATCCTTTATTTAGGAGTTTTTTATATACTTTCTCATAGATTTCAATTATTTCGGGATAAGGGTTTTCTTGGGGAAATTTGCCTTGTTTTATGTTTTTCTTTAGCTCAATTTCATATTCCCTAGCTAATAATTCTGCCTTATCTACTAATTCAAGGATCTGTTCTTCAAATGATTTTGCTTCTTCTCTATCCTTTTTTATAGGTTCTGTTATTTCCTTTTGAGGTGTAGATTTCCTCGATATCCTATGTAATTCCTCGATTTGTTTTTGTTTTTGGATTTTTTGTGCTTCGATTTCCCGCAATTTTTTGTCTTTCTCCTGTTTTTCCTTGTATATCTCAATTTGTTTTTTATAGATTTCTGCTTGATTGTTCCAGCTTTTATTTAAGAGTTTTTTATAGACTGCTTCGTATATGTCAATTATTTCAGGATATGGATTCTCCTCAGGAAATTTACCATCTTTTAGCTTTTTTTTTCGAATAATCTCATATTCTCGAGCTAATCTTTCAGCTTTATTTACTAAATTCGTGATTTCCTCCTCGAATTCTTTTTTATCTTCCTTAACTTCCACCATTTTCGAACCTTTATCCTTCTCCTTCTCTGGCTGTTCACGGATTTTATGAAGATCTTCTATTTGCTTCTGTTTTTCAACTTTTTTTATTTCAATGTCCCTTAGCTTTTTGTCTTTTTCTAATTTTTGCTTATAGATTTTTATTTGGTCAGAATAGATCTCCGCTTGTCGTTTCCACCCTTTATTTAAGAGTTTTTTATAGACTGTTTCATATATATCAATTATTTCAGGATAAGGATTTTCCTCAGGAAATTCACCGTCTCGGAGCTTTTTTTTCCTAAGGATTTCATAGTTTCGTGCCAATTTTTCAGCTCTATCGGTTAAATTGGAAATTTCTTGTTGGAATGATTCCATTTCCCTTTTTTGGGTTTCTAATTCTCTTATTTTTGCCGCTTTCTGTTGTTCTTTAGCTTGCTTTTTCTGTTTTGCCCCTTTTTCTAAAATCTCTCTCTGTTTCTTTTCCAATTCTATTTGCAATTCTTGTTCCTCCCTCTGTTTTGCCAATTGCGCTAAAAATTCTTCTTTATGTAATTTTAATTCTTTAATGGTTTTTTGCACACGTTCGATTTCATAATCCCATCCTAATTCTTTAAATATTTCTTCTGCAAGCTGGTATTTAGTTATTGCTTCATCAAATTCATTGCCTTCTGCAAACTTAGATGCTTCTTCCATTAATTTATATGCGTATGAAGAGAGCTCTTCTTCCTTTTTCTTTTTACTAAGGAATTGGCGTAGTTCTTGATTATCCAACTCTTCCACGCCAGTTATTTCTTCCTCATGTTCCTTCTCTCTTGTCTCATCCAAATCATTATTATTATTGTGTTCATTCATAAGAAATCATCTCTTAAGGAAATTACAGCTAACCCATTCATGATGTATTTAAAAAAACCTCTAAGTTAATATATATCAAATTAGATTTAAAAATTCATTTTAAAAAATATACTAATCGATTGACCTATAGCTTATGACAAAGTGTATTTCTATGTTTCTTAAATATCAAATCCTTCTAAATTCTGATTCAAATAGTCATCACAGATTCTCGCACCCTCATTAGTTAAACTCCATCCATCGGGGTGCTTTTTCACTAACTCTAAGCTAAGCAAATTTTCAAGAATTGATATTACCTCACCCTCGGATTTATTAACATCAAAATCTACCTTCAAGGATAATATTATATCATTCAGTGATGCAGTACCTCCTAATTCATCTTCCATTACGCCTAGTGCGGCAATAATCTGTTGCTCTTCTACCATAACTTCATTCATTTCATGGGAGACCTCTTCCAATAGCCACGGGTGCTCATCTAACATTTCTTTAATTTTCTGCTCATCTCCCGTTTTAAACACATCATCAAACTCTTCCCGAACTTTTTTCTTTTTAAACAAAGGTAATACCTCCTTAAATTGCTATGAACTCAGAATTTACTATTTATCTATTAAGAATAATAGTAGCGAACATATTTAGATTTTTCATTTTCACAATCAAATCTTATAAAAAACGATTTTTTAAAAGAAAGTATACTGAACCAAGATTGAACATTTGGAACCATATTTTTGATGAATTTACTAACAGAAATCCGAATCATGGTACTTTCATAGTAATATAAAGGATTCTCTACTGATCAGAAACAGATCAAGTATACTCTTATTTAAAAACATAGTTAAGTTTTTTGTTCTATATTACTTTAATATTTTACAATCAAAATCTAATGAAAAAACGATTTATATGAAATTACAATTTAGCAATAAAAATTATAAAAATAACAAAACATACGGATTTACTGGCTCACGAGATCCATCAGGTGGCGGGAGATTCAAATATCGTCCATTCAAAAAAGGTTCTCGAAAAAGATCTATCATACTTATCATCATCATCGCTGCGGTTGCTATTACCTTACTTTCAATATTTGTCTTTTGGCCAATGTATTGGGCAAGCATAAATCTCAATTATCAGCTTTACAATAATAAAGCTGGAGGATTGAATTTTATTGACATTAATTTTCTTAATTTCTGGAGTAATTTCTTCTTTTGGAATAAAACCAGTTTAATAGGTGCTTTTATCGGCGCGATAATTATGAGTATCCCTCCAGATAGGATTTTATTAACCAGTATCGGAACGAGATTGAGGTTTGGAAAGCCTTCTCGCAAAAAAGCGCTCTTATTCTGGTGGACTGCCGGATTTTTTATCTTTTATTTACTGGGACACTTTATCGATGCGTCTGGTCAATTTTCATGGACAATATACTTGATAGAGCAAGGAGAAATCGATTTTAATCTTTTCACTATTATTCCCAATGCGTTTGGTGTTCTCTTAAATCCCGAGAGTATGGATATTACTTCGATTTTTATCTATCAAAACCTATTCTTACCAGTTATCTCATTTACGTTGGGTGTTTTCATTTTTCGAGCTGCTTTAAAGGTATTTCAGAATATCTACATTCGAAGGAATGATTACCAACTCGTTGCCAATGGACTATTTATCGGAGCATTGGTTTTTGGAATAATTGTCTTTTTTATACCTACTCTTGCGCTTGATGGTGTTCAATTAACTCAAATATGGGCAATCCTCCTTGGATTCTTTTCTCTTTTGGGATTCGGTCTTTTTGTCACAATTTATGGGCGACTTAAACAATCCCAAGACCCTCGCAATTATATGATTTTCACGCCAGAGAAAAAATTATTGGGGATTACAGGAATAATAATACTTATTGTAATTGTAATGCCCTTGATTCTAAGTGTGGGTACAGTCATAAACTTAACTAACACTGAAGTATATAGAACTCAACAATGGGAAACAAAATTTAAACGACAAGTGGAATGGACCACGATCACCGCAGGATTGGATATGTTTGAAGAGAGACCGATTGACAATTTCACTCGCACTACTACCAGCCAAGATGATGAACAGATGATACGACAAATCCGCCAATATGATCAAGATTTTGCCGTTCAAACCTTATCAGCCAAAATCGCCACTACATATGAGGGTTTGGCAGATTCTGATATAGTATACTTTAATAATACTGAATATTGGGTTGCCCCTAAAACTGTGAAACTAAGTCAATTTTCTGGAGACCCGGTCGCGACAAACACACAATTATATGATCATGTGGAAGGATTTTTAGCAATTGATACATTTAATGGAGATTTAGTAAACGTAACTGAAGTCTTCAATATTACTGAAAATTATCCTATCTTTTTTGGAGAGGCAGAAAGCCCAAGATATTTACGGCAACAAGGGTTACAATTTACGGAACGACTAGGAGGATATGATACTAATATTCTTTTGGACACGGAATGGAAAGGCGGAATAGAAAAGAATAATTTCACTTATGAAGGAGATCCAGATGGAACACTAACTGGACTTGAGGGATTTTACTATACTGCAGGTCTTGGACTCTGGGGTTACGTTACACAACCCGAACATAAGTATCTGATTAATAGGAATATTAAAACACGGGTTCAGAACATTCTTCTTCCCAATATGAGGGTCGATGCCGATCCATATTTGGTGTTTGATAATTCGACTGGTCAGATGTATTACGCAGTTTCGATTTTTACCTCTATTCCCGTTTCCTCATATTCCACTACTCCAATTTATCGCTTTTTAGGAGTGTGTCTTCTTGATCAATGGAACGGTGGACTCACGTTTTATGCTAATCCTAATCTTGAAACTGCTGGGGATCCAACTTATCCGCTCTGGAAATTTATTTTGAATTCATACGACTGGAAAACTCCACCATCATGGTTAACAAGACAAATGCGATATCCAGAAGAATTATATGAATTGCAACTAGAGGCTAACTATCGATATCATGTTGATGATTTTGTGACATGGCGGAGAGGGGATGATTTTCACGAACGACCTGAAGATGGCGATGTGTTTTATATTGAAACAAGAATAGGAGAGGATATTGAATTTGTAGGGCTCGATCTCGTCGAATATCTAGGACAAGAAGCGCGAACTCTCGCGGGGATGTATTTCGTCCGTCATGGTGAACATCTGGGAGAAGCGATATTTTATCATACACGAGAAGAAACGACCAATAGGTTAATAGGACCGAAAACAGCACGCGATAGCTATGTCTCAGAGGCCACCCAAACCTTTACGCTCATAGAAGGTGCACGGAATGGGAACACATTGATCTACCCTCTATTAAGTTCTATTTATTATTATATACCAACGTACAGTACTGTCGGAGACATTCAAAACCTTAATTTGGCGGGATTTGTCAATGGATTTTCGCGATCGGTGGGATATGGAGACGATGCTGATGATGCATATAATGATATAGAAGAATTCCCACCAGGATCCTTTACACTCAATTCTACTGCAGATAGTCCTGATAAAGATGGTAAATTTACACTCAGTTGGTCAGAATCTCAATATGCTGATTCCTATAAGGTATATCAAAATAGTAGTTTATTAGCCGAGTTGGATTCTTCTCAAAGAACGTATGAAATTTCTGGTCTAACAAACGGTGATTATGAGTTTGAAGTCGTGGCTTTCAATGATTATGGTGAGAGTTCTGATAAAATCGATATCACAGTTTTAATAACAATTGATTATGAGGTTTCAATGGAAACAGAAATTGTCCATCCTGATGATTTAGCTCGATTCAGGATCACATTAGAAAACATAAATACTAACTTCTCTGCTGCTCAAGTATCGGGGATTAATGTAACTCTGACTTTATACGCTGGAGATAATAGCACTGAATTCACGATCTATGGTTTTACATCCCCATTACTTAATACTACACAAATTACTGCGAATTTCATAGAAACAAACTATACTATAATTAATAATGAGTCATTATTACCTGGAGAAGGTTTAATTGTCTCTGGATGGGTGAATTCTTCTATTTCAGATGCTATAATTCGGTATCGTTGGACGATCGCCATTCCTGGTGAAGACATCGAAATTACAGATTTAGAGCCAATATATGTACTTAAATTCTAATTTCTTTATTTTTTTCATGTTATTTTATTTAATTCTGGATTAAAATATTCATAATGAGGAACATATAGTTCACATTTATTTGAACAAGTGAATTACCTCAGAAAAAAGCATAAGAGAATTAGAAACAAAAGAGAAAAAACAAATTATTTTATATCGTTTAAAAACTGCTCTATCTCATCCTTAGATGCGACCACAAATCGTTTATCCTCTGCTTTGATATAGGAAAGCCGAATATTTTCTTTCGTTGCCTCCTCATCGATCGCCTCTTTCAGCGCATCTAGACACAGAGGGATGATTTGGTCAAACCCTAAATCTTTGCTATAGTTATCGCGTAGATACTCTCGGGCGGTAGCTTCTCCATTTCCCATGGCATATGCTTTAAATGAGCGATAAATCCCACTGGGAGAGGCTGTATATACTTGCGTCCCATCGGTATCAATCCCGATAAAGAATAGTGCGCATCCCCACGGACGAATTCCCCCGTATTGGGTATATTGCTGCATAACGTCCGCAACATCCTTCACCAATAGACTCATTCGAACAGGTTCATCATAAGTTAAACGGAATGATTGAGCTTGAACACGTGCGTAATCAATCAAGGTTCGTGAGTCCGCATGAAGTCCAGAAATTGCAACACCGATATGCTCATCAACTTGAAATATTTTATCTATCTCATCTGCGTCCATGAGTTTCGTCGGGATCTTTATCTGTGCGGCTAAGCAGACTGCGTCATTTGATTTCACCGCAACTGCTAGCGTTCCCCTTCGAACTGCTTCCAATGCATATTCTACTTGATAGAGACGCCCTTCTGGGGAAAATACTGTAAGAGCTCTATCGTACTTTAATTGTCCTCCACCAAACATAGTTTTCTTGAATTCCTTAATTATTAATTAGTTGAATGTGTAGTAGATATAATATAATATTATTTACAAATTTTTACTAAATATTAAATTAATGTTTATAATTTAGTGATCCTCATATTTATGGCGATGCTACTGACATTTAAAAATTTCGTGGTGGAGAATGGTAAATTAATAAAGATATAATCAATTAAGGGTAAATTCATAAGTTAGTTTAAAAATTTCACAAAAGGAGAACTTATATTTTTCCAGATTTCTCTAAAATGTCCAGAGTGATCTCTTTGAAGATCTTTTCCACTCCTCGCCCATCTTTCGCACTCGTCTCGTGATACGAAAGCGCACCTATCTCATCCTTGAATGAATCGCCTTCTTGGGTGCCGATTTCTCTTTGCCCATTTTCTGCAAGGTCAAGCTTATTCCCCACTAGTATATTCGGTTTAGCCCCTACTACTTTTTCGTATTCTTCTTTCCATTCGAGAAGATTCTGAAATGAACTCCTACGTGTGAGATCAAACACCATCAAAATTCCAGACGATCCTCGATAAAACGGAGGTCGTACAAATGAGAAATGCTTTTGACCCGCTAAGTCCCAGACTTGGAGTTTAATATCGAAATTTGGATAATCCTCCAATTCTACCTTTTTAGTTGAGAAATTAGAACCTATCGTCATCATATAATTTTCTTTGAATTTCCCTTCGCAGTATCGTAATACCAATGAGGTCTTACCTACACCACCATCCCCAAGTAAGCAGACTTTATAGATGAAGCTTTTCTTCTCGGACATTTGCCAATTCACTAATTCCAGACTATTTTATGATAAATTTATTGACTTCAAGTGATTTTATTTATAAGTTTGTGAAAATCAACTTTTTCCTAATTTTGATGTCTCTGTATGTTTTTACTATGCAAATTCAGCTGTATCATATTCGAATAAAATCAAATTCGAGTTGTAATTATATTATAAAATTATCCAAATTAAAATATTTGTTTTTAGACTGTGTCGTTTTAATAGCGTTATAATTTGATCTTGAAGCAAAAATCACAAGATTAAAATAATCGTAGCAATAAAAATAAAATACGCATAGATTTTTTTGTTATCTATTTTTATTATGTGATTGTAAATGGATGAATTAGACAAGAAGATTGAAAAATTTGCGGACTTAATTGTTGAGGCCGAAAGTATCGTTGTTCTCACGGGTGCGGGGATGAGTACAGAGTCTGGAATACCCGACTTTCGTAGTCCGGGTACGGGATTATGGAACAAAGTCGATCCGGATAAGTTTGCGAGCATCCACGCGTATGTCTCAGATACGGGGAAGAATCTTAGATTTATGTTAGAGTTGGGCATGACCATTTTTAAAGCGAAACCTCACCAGGGACATAAAGCATTAACTAAATTACAAAGACTTGGAAAATTAGATGGAGTTATGACGCAAAATATCGATGGTCTTCATCAACGCGCGAGAACTAAAAACGTTATTGAGCTCCATGGAACCGCAAATGAAGCTATTTGTATGCGATGTGATACCACATATCCAATCACGGCACTTGTCAATCAGGTGGTGCACAATAATTCATCCCCTACATGTGATAAATGCAATGGGTTACTAAAACCAAATGCTGTTTTTT
This sequence comes from Promethearchaeota archaeon, assembly GCA_014730295.1. The sequence goes on from WJIN01000136.1 coordinate 33,108, forward strand.
TTGGGGAAGCGTTAGATTCCGATACGCTTAAAAAAGCCGATAAGATGATAGCGGATTGTGATTTATTGATCGTACTGGGTTCTTCATTATTAGTATATCCAGTGGCCTTTTACCCAAGAACGGCAATCTCCAAAGGTACAAAACTTGCTATTCTCAATATTCAGAAAACTGATTTAGATTCTAAAGCAGAAGTAGTTATCCATGCTAAAATTGGAGATATCCTTCCAAAAATTGTAAAAGAAGTCGAGGAAAAATTAGAAGAAGGTTGATTTAGATTCATTTTCTATTGATAAATTATTATCCTGGTATATATGGATCTATTGTAATTTGCTGTATTCATTTTCAGAAAGATATAGGAATCAAGCATAGAGTTGAGAAAACGTATATTGAATTGATACATCAGTGAGACCTTTCTGAGTTTTTTTGTTGTTGAAATTCTCAATTCTTTTGAGATCTTATTTTTAAAAGCCTAGATACATAATCTCTCTATTTCCAAATGTGGAAAAAAATCACCAAAATAGAAAAAAAATGTTAAGTATATATATGAAAACGATTAATTGATCTATTGCAAAATGTGTATTTCAATAAAAAAGGTGAGAGATTATAACTCAAATGGCTAAAGAAAAAGAAAAATTATGGCTCCAATCCTATGATGAACATGTACCCCCCTCTTTAGAATACCCAAAAGAAGATATAATGACACTATTAAGCCGTGCGATGATCAAATATTCTGAAAGAATTGGATTTTATTTTATGGATCGCCAAATGTTGTTCGGCGAGATTCTAGATGATGCGCAAAGATTCGCCACTTTTCTTCAACAAAAGGGCTTACAGAAAGGAGATGTAGTAGCGATTTGTTTTCCTAATACCCCACAATATCTTATTACTCTTTATGGAACTCTTCTTGCTGGAGGTATCGCTACTGGCTTATCCCCTCTCCTTAGTCCGCCCGAAATGATATATCAGCTTAACGATTGTAGCGCGAAATTTTTAGTTACGATGGACATCATATATGAAAAAATTATGAAGAAAATCCTTGAAAAACTCCCTCAAATGGAGACAATCATCCCTTCAAACATTTCTGAATTTATGGGTTTTTCAGGATTTAAGGTATTTATGGGCAAACTTATCGGCAAAATCCCTAAAGGTAAAATGGATCCATATCCGGGTAAAAATGTGGTTCCTTTCTTAGAGGTTTTAAAAACGGAACCGAATGTTAATCACGTCTCAATTAACGCACAGCAAGACCTAGCACTAATTCAATATACGGGTGGGACTACGGGTCGGCCGAAAGGGGTGAATATAACCCATTCTAATCTGGTATCCAATATGCATCAATTTGAAATATGGTTAGATCGCGATAAGGGAACTGATATCACATTATCAGCATTTCCCTATTTCCATATCGCGGGATTGTTTATAGGATTATATTTAACCTATATCGGCTCTTCCCATATTATCATCGCAAATCCACGTGATACTGATCATATCATCGATCAAATAATGGAGATTAAACCAACTGTGTTTGGAAATGTACCCACCCTTTATCTGATGGTCCAACGAAATCCTCGTTCCAAAGAAATTCCCGATGATGTTTTAGATAATATCAATTTATATGTATCTGGCGCAGCACCTTTTCCTTCGGAGGCGATTCGAGATTTTGAAAAGCAATTTCATACGGAAAATAAATTCGTTGAAGTCTATGGAATGACTGAGTCTGCGGTTCTTGCGACCGTGAATCCTACATACGGAGAAAAAAAAATTGGAAAAGTGGGATTACCACTACCAGATACAGAGGTCAAACTCATCAACGTTGAGACGGGAGAAGAAGTTCCATTGGGAGAGCCCGGAGAGATATTGTTAAAAGGTCCTCAAGTAACTAAATCATATCATAACAAACCAGAGGCAACTGAAAAGACATGGATCGATGGATGGCTTCATACGGGTGATGTAGGTGTATTTGATGAAGATGGATACCTAAAGATCGTAGATCGCACAAAAGATATGTTGAGCGTAAGTGGTTTCAAAGTGTATAGTGTCCATGTTGAAGAAGTACTTACCAAGCATCCCGCCATCCAAATCATGGCAATAATCGGAATACCTGATGAAGAAAGACCAGGAAGTGAGATTGTTAAGGCGGTGATCCAACTCAAGGAGGGAGTAGAAGCAAGTGAGAAAGTTAAAGAGGATATCAAAAATTATGCTCGAGAACATCTTGCGAAGTACGAAGTTCCTAAATTATGGGAATTCAGAGAGGAACTTCCTCAAACAATGGTTGGTAAGGTAGAAAAGAAAGCATTACGCCAGGAATAAAAAAATCAAGATTTTTTCCTTTTTTCATTTAATTTTTATTTTTAGATGATTTAAAGACTTTCCTTAAGTGGAAAATAAAAAAAGATTTATTTATTTAGTATGAATTTTTCAACTTTTTCTGGTAGCATAAATCCGAAATAACCTGCTACCATTGTTGGAGAGATGATTATTTTTGCTATTATAGATCCCAAGTATCCTGCGAGAAAAATTTCCAATATGGCTCCAACGGTTATCCCCAATACATAAAGGATCAAAAATCTGGCTTTCAATCGTATAGTTGGATTCTCTGCTTTATATGATTCATAAGCGATCCACCCTGCTGGAATGGTAAAGAAGAATAGAAGCATCAATTGATATAAGGAGGTCAATCCACGATAATCGATTTGTATAACGGATTCATATGTTCCTAGAGCGAGCGGATTTACAAATATCATTATATCATATAGAATTTGCATAGTAGCAAGAATTATTCCGAAGATAATAAGAAAATTTTTCCTCTTCTTTCCTTTTATATTTGCTAGATCTGTAATCCCTACCATCCAGAAAAAAATCAAAACTAAGGTAAAACCCATATGTATTATAAAATATATTTGTAAAGGTAATTCAAAATTGAAAATTAATGCAGCTAAGAATAAAACCACAACGCCACCCCAAAGTGTTATACCTACAAAAAATATCGACGAGATATAAATTGCAATATGGTAATTAGATATAATTCCTTTATAAATCATTGATATCCCCAAAATTAAATTTATTATAATGAATATAATTGTGGTTATTCCTATAGTCATCAATTCAGGACTAGCAAGTAATTCTTCTAATGGACTCTGAAATATCATTTAATCCCCTAATTATTTTTTTTAAGATCCTTAGTTAATGCTTACAAAGACAAAATTAGTATAAAAAACTGACTATTTAAAGATTTTGATCAAAGAATTAAAAAAATATCATATTTTCCTAACTAAAAACTTAAAATATTATGAAAAAACAAAAAAATCAATCTAATCACCAAATATAATACTATCCAAAAAAAAAAGAGATATAATGATATTACTAAAATTATTCTTGCTTTCTAAGTACTTTTTTATCTATTTTCCCAACCGCAGTAAGCGGAATATCTTCGACAAATTCAATAATTTTCGGGACTTCATAGGGCGCGCAATTCTCCTTCGCATAAACGATTATATTTTCTTTTAGTGCCTCCTCATTACCATCAAACGCAAAATTAGGATCGACTTGAATGCACGCTTTTACGATTTCAGAACCTGGGCGATCGGGATTAGGTACACCAATCGTTGCACACATATTAATTGCAGGATGTTCTGTGAGCTTATCCTCAAGTTTCGTAGAAAAGACTTTATATCCTCCAACGATAATCATATCTTTAGTCCTATCCACAATGCGAACATACCCTTCCTCATCCATTATTCCCACATCTCCAGTATGCATAAATCCGTCCTTATCAATCGCTTTTTGAGTTTCTTCGGGTTTATTATAGTATCCTTTCATTACCATTGGACCTCTCACACAAATTTCTCCCGCTTCCCCAATCGGAACGGGCTCACCAGTATTTGGATCTACAATTTTAAAATCGGTATTTGTGAGGGGTAATCCTATTGAGCCTAACTTCTTGTTTCCTTTTGAAGGATTTCCCGCCGTTAACGGGCTTGTTTCAGTCATTCCATATAATTCAATAAGCTTACCCTTTCCTATGACGCTTTCCAAAATTTCTTGGGATTCTTTTGGAAACGGCGCCGCAGCTGAGATAACATCATCAATAATATCGGGATCTATTTCGGTAAATCGCGGATTCTTTAGGAGCATTTGGTAAAGAGTAGGTACATTTGCGAGGGCTGTCGGTCGGTATTTTAGAATTTCATCTATTATATGATCCGTGTCCCTGGGATTCGGTATGAGGATTTGAGACCAGCCCAAATAAAGACAATTGAGGCATGTAAATACCCCTGCAATATGAAAGAACGGGAATCCAGAAAGCACTACACCTTTTCCTCTTTCCCAATCTAGCCACTTTTGAAAAATTACAATATCCGCTACGATATTCCTATGTGTGAGCATTGCACCTTTCGGGGGTCCAGTAGTCCCGCCCGTATATTGGATAAAAGCGATATCCTCTGGGGTAATTTCGACCTTAGGGTCCGTTGTAGGATAATTCTTAAGCAAGTCTTTATGAAATTCAATAACGGTTTTTCCCTCTAAGGGCGTCACTTTTCCTTTTGGAATCTTCCCAATTAACTTTCCAAGAACTTGCTTGATCTTCGGAAGAAATCCTCCGACGCTTGTGGTAATAACCACTTTTAATTGGGGCATTTTATCTGCTATTTTCGTTATATGACCCGCAAAAATCGCATCCAAAGTTAATAACGCAACTTTTTTCCCTCCACTTCCTAAATCATTAATTTGGTATTGGATTTGAACAGCAGAGAGAAGCGGTGAAACTCCCGATACGATACACCCCGCCTTCCACGCGCCTATTATTGCTATTACATATTCCGGGGTATTAGGGACGTTAATTCCCACAACATCTCCTATTCCAAACCCATTATCAATGAGCATATTGGCAAATTGATTGGAGTATTCATCCAATTGTTTAAACGTGAATTCAACGCCTAAATAACTAAATACCATTTTATCGGGAAAATCATCAAATACGGGATATAATTCATCAAGAAAAATCTTATCAAATTCGCTTGGGTCCAAATCTTTCACATGCGCATCCCAATTTTTCTTCCAAAACTTATTTTCATAATCAGACATTTTATTTTACCATTCTCTAAAAATTCGAAAAATTTTGCTACTTATTAATTCGTATTATCCAATTATAAAGCTTTAGCGAATTTTTAAATTGTACTAATTTTGAACTTTTAAAATATAGTGCTTCAAAATTATTGTAACCTCTAAAATTCCTTAAAAAACCCCAATCAGAAAAAGAAAATGGAAAAACAAAATAATTCTTAATGATCTAATATAAACTAATTATAAATTTCTCTTAATTCTCGTTTTAAAATCTTGCCGATTACTGTTTTCGGAAGTTCAGGTAAGATTTCAACAATTCTGGGATATTTATATGGACTAATATTCTCTTTACACCATTTCAAGAGTTCTTGTTCGGAGATGTTTCCTTTAAAATCGGTTTTTAATGAGATATAAGCTTTTATATTCTCCCCCGCTACTGGATCTGGAACTCCCACGACGGCCACCTCATCCACTTTTTCATTCATATATATAAGCTCTTCCACCTCTCGTGGAAATACTGAATGCCCTTTATATTTTATCATATCGCGTTTTCGATCTTTTAATCGTAAATATCCACTGGAGCTCTATATGCCATTCCCGTGAGTAATCCCTTCTATAACTTTGCTCCAGAAACGCCCTCATTTTTTAAATATTCGATAATATGATTTTTCCCTTCTACAAAATTTTCTTTACTCTGAGGTATATTTTTCTCATCTTCTTGATATTGATCAAATCTAATATCAAAATGTGC
>WJIN01000137.1 GCA_014730295.1 Promethearchaeota archaeon
CCTTCTACAATGTATCATGATTATTCGATAAATCAGAAATTATTCCACTGGCAATCTCAAAGTATAATTTCAGATCATACTCCCACTGGGAAAAGATATGTAAGTAATGATGATGAAAACTATGTTCCTCTATTATTTGTACGTAAATATAAAAAAGAACATGGTCAAACAGCACCTTATTATTATTTAGGTCCTGTTAAATATAAAGAACATGAGGGGAATAAGCCAATTAATATTATTTGGGAATTGGAACATTCAATGCCCCCAAAACTAGCAAGAGAATCAAATAAATTCACTATCACCTAAAAAAACAGTTTAATTTTATTATTATCTAATTTAGTGATTTTCATATAAAGAAGCCTAGATTATTCAACTTTATTTTGTAAGGATGAATATTTATTGTTCTTAAATTCTAAACCATATCCCATAATTTATAGAAAAAAGCTAAGAAAATCTGATTCAATCCAATATTTCACACTTCTAAAAAGATATCATTAAACCATAGGAATTTCTTTCAATCATCAATAATTGTTATGAGCCTCTTGGAACAAATTCCCTCATTTCCCTAAATTTTCCGTCTGATTACTTTATATTGATAACGCAAATAGTTCCTCTTAAGGGGTCTGAAATCAAAATATATCAATTCCCTAGATTAATGATTAATTACAAGAGTTTTCTTCTCAGAGAACCTAATTTTTCTTGATATTCCTCGAAAATTGGCATCTGCAATATTTTATTATTCTTTTTCTCTAAAAATTCAATTTTATTACTCGCTTTATCTAAGAAAATTTCCACTTTAGAACGTTCTAGATGTTTCAAATAGATTAAAGCTTTGATATAGTTTTTAATTATATCAATAAAATAAATAATGTCCTCGTTTTCTGATTTTAAAGGAATTTCATTTATGTCCTCGTTTTCAATTCTATTTAGAAACCATTTTAGGTAGTTTGAATAGTTATCCACATACAAAAGTACCCAAGATAAACCATAATAATTATAAAGGAGTATAGAAATGCGTTCTAAGACTTTTGGAAAATTTTTATCAATATGTGAATATAAGAAGATATCTAAAATTTCAATTATTCTTATAGGTTGATCTTGAAATTTGTTGAATAAATCTTCCCATTCATTATAAGCCAAATTTTCAGGGATCGTGAAATTGTTCTTGAATACAATATAAAAGCCATATTCTTTAGGATTAACTGAAGGAAAATAATTATTTTGAAAAAAATTAAAACCCCTCTTAACTTCTTCTTTGAAAATGTCAGATTTGATGAGATTTCCTTGATATGGAATTTTATAATTGATCATTATATTCTTTTCAAGTTTATCAATTTCTTTTGCAGATTTCATTTTATCTTCGGTTTCTTTAGAAATATTTTGAGATTTTGGGTCCAAATTGATCTTTGTGGATAAGATCTCTAAGAACTTGAATTTCTTATCTCCTTCGTTTTTATCAATAAAATCTGAAATGTTTTTCAAAAATAGATCGCATACCTTTTTGTTTATCTGAGAATCACTTTTCAGTTTAAAATATTCGTCTAATTTTTCTAGAGATTCAATCAATATGGGAAGATTCCCATAATTATCTTTCAAGTTATCTATCTCAGAATAACCTTGAATTTCATATTTATATGAAAACTTATCAATAATTTCTACAATCTTATTGTGATTTAAGCCATCAAAATCATCCTCTATTAAAAACCTTGAATAGATTTCTATGAGATAATAATGAGCCAACTTAATATTATTGGACTTTAAACGATTCAAATACTTCGAGGGATCCATTAAATTAATGAGGTTAATCTCAAACTTTAAACTAATCAAAAAGAGTATAAATGCATCCCAGAAGTCTTCTAAACTTTTATAATATAACCCTAGAATTTTTAAAAATTTGACAAATTTATTCAAATCGTCCAAGAAATTTTGGTTGGAAATTGTAAATCTCTCATTATCGATCATGAGTTGAATTTCTTGATCTTTTGAATATGCTAAAGATATATTAAAAAAAGATTCAACATCAAACTCTAAAGGCAATAATTGCACATAATCTTCTATCGTAAGGAGTTTTTCTTTAAAATTAAGTTTCAATTTTTTTAAGAGTTTTCTACCTCTTTCCAATTCAGAGGTTCTAATTATGTAATGAAAGATTACTTTTGTTGTTAGAAAAATATTTGATAATAAGTCGAAGTGTGTATTGATAATCTGAAAAATTTCAGAATCACTAATTACTTCATAATTCTCTAAATAAATATCTAATTTCTTTCTTAAAAATGGGTGTAATATCCTATCTGTAAAATTCTCCTCAGCAAACATGAGTAATTCTCTAATTTTTGTTATAGTTTTAGGATTTTTCCCTTTCTCAATTCTAAGTTTATTTAACATGTGATCTATTCGTTCAATTAGAAAACGAATTACAAACGATAAATCCTCTATATTATTAGATAAATCAAATCCAATCTCATCATTTCTGATTTCTTTATATATCGCCTTTGACAATATAGAATAACTTAATTTGATCTTAGGAAATTTGGCTATGATGGATTTATTTTTCTGAAATTCTTTATACTGCTTTAAATCTAAGTTTCTGAATATTCTTAAAAGTAATAGTAGATGGTTTTTGAGAATGATATTTTTCTTTCTAAAGTATGAGTCCTGATTTATTAGGTTCTCAGATATAATATTCCCTAATTCGATTATAAAGGTTTTTAGTAGTTTAAATCTTTTCTTTTTGTTTATTTTAGGATTATTAAAATAATGTTGGATATTCTTCTTTTCACTAGTAGGAAGGACTTCAGATGATAATAAAATTTCCTTCCTTAAACGTTCCTTTTCTTTAACAGGTAATATTTTAAATGGGATTTGTCTATTCGGTCTAGTTTCAATTCCCCTTAATCCCTCCAATATATTATTCCTTATTACATTAAGTAGACAAATTTTGAATTTTTTTAAAAAAATACTCATCGAATAATTATCCAATTTGAGTGAGTCAAAATAATCGTTTAAGATTTGATATGAAAAATTTTGAAGAAAATCAAAACAATCAGGGAAATTATTTTCAGGAAATTCCCAACAGATTAAAAATTTCTCAAATTTAGTTTTAATTTCTTGTCTAAAATGTTTTAGTAATGGATCATCCGCAATTAAGTAGAATTTTTCATATATTTCTAACTTATTTTGATTTTTACTACAAAACTCAAAGACAGATTGATCTTTTTTAAAATTATTAATCAAATCCTCAAACTCGAGGTAATTTAGCTTAAATGTATCTCTTATATCTCTATATTTCTTGTCAGGATGAGATGATATTAGATATATAACCGTATTTACAAAATAAGCTAAACTCCTTCGAATGCGATCAATATTTAGATTGAAATATTTATGATAGACATATGTATCTAATAAAAGTTCATTAAATGAGTATACCTCTTTTTCATAGGGATAATTTAAATAATTACTTTCCATAAAACTATTGATTTTGTGGAATAGAGAAGTTGATTTTATTTTCGAGGATATCCATCCATGAATGTCATCCTCTTTTTTCTCTTTGTCAATTATATTTTTATATTTCTCGCTTAATCTATATTTGAATTTACCTTTGAAATCTTGATTTTCTGGAACAAATTTCTCAATAAAATCTTTTTCTTTTAAGGATTTTAGACCTCTATAATATTGTGTATTACTTTGACCGCATAATCGTTTCAATTCTCCACTCGAATACCTACTTTTTTTAAGAAGCTTAATTATCGGTTTTTCTCTATGATCTAAATTGACCATTGTTAATATGTTTATGGTAGTTACTTTGGTAGTTAGTAACTAACTACCAGAACGGGTATTTAAGTATTTTCAAAATCTTATTAAAATTATAAAAAAGTAAAAGTGATTCAAAAAATGTCTAAAATTTATATTATTGTTGATGGGTCAAACGTAGCGTTTTCTTATAGAAATAGCAAAAAAGAAGCTAAAATAGAAAATATAAATATAATCATTGAAATTCTTAAAGAATTATCGAATAATTACAATCTTGAATTTAGAGTAATTATTGATGCAAGTTTAAGACACCGAATTGACAAAAAAGAGGAATTAGAAGAGTTAGAAAAAATTGGATTAATAATTCAAACCCCTCGAAATCATCAAGCAGATGAATTTATAATAGAATTCGCAAAAAGACATCCTGAAAATACGATCATCATATCCAATGATGCATTTGGAGAATATGATTCTAAAGGGTTAATAATATGTAATTTTTTAGTTTTCTTCAGTGAAATTATCATCAGACCAGATCCAATAAATATTTTAGGAGATAAAGCAATACTCAAAAAAGGGAGGAAAACAAATGTCTGTAAAGTTTAAATGGTTAGATTTCAAAATCACAAACAGATGTAATAATGCATGTAAATATTGTCAGGGACATAATGACTCTCTTGAAGCTCCAGAAAAACTTTCTTTCAAAACAATTAAGGAAACTCTTTTAGACGCTTTAGATGCTAGCTTTAATTTTTTTTGTTTTTTAGGAGGAGAACCTTCTATTCGAGAAAATATTGTTGATATTATTAATATTTTAAAAAATAAGAGAGATATTCACTTGAGATTAATAACCAATCTTAAGATATTTCGAAAAGAGATGTATGAAGCATTGTTTGAAACTAAAAGTATCGATGCTGAAGTTGTTGCATCTTTTGAGAATTTTTCATTTCCAAATTATAAAAAAGTAGATCCTAAACTTTCTATGATAAGAATTGAAAAAATAAAGAATATCGCTGATAAATATCAAGAAAATTTTAATAACTTAAAGAAAAGAGCCATTTCTATTCATTCTGTGATATCAAGAGAGAATTTTTTCAAGATCGGTAAGTTTGTAGAGTATTACTTCGATAGGGGAATAGAAGTGACATTAGGATTGGTCTGCCCATCAAATTTTACCGATAATCCACAATATTATAACGATTTTACAAAAACCGAAATCCTAGACGTAATGAAACAATTAAATGAACTTGAAAAGAAAGGAAAGTTGTGCTTTGCTAATGAAGTTCTCAGAGATTTTTTAAAAATATACTCTTTTGGTGATTTTTCTCATAAAAAGAATTGTTGGGGTGGGAAAAAGGAAATTATAATTAACTCAGATGGGGAAGTCTATCCGTGTATTTCTGAAAGCTATTTCTCACCCAGAAAATTTGGAAACATCAAGGATGAAAGATTTAGCACAATTCTACAGAAACTTCAGGATTTTAAATGTTCAATGGATCCTCATTCTGCCTGTTGGGATCATTTTCTTTGGGATAAATTAGCAAAAAAATTGGAGGTGGATGAAAATGGAAAATTATAGAAATTTGTCAATTATAGTTCCCACATATAATAGATATCAGCATCTCAGATTTCTCCTTAATTCAATAGATAAACAATCCACTTACCCCAGAGAAGTCATAATCATTAATGATTGCTCGATTGATCAAACAGAATCTTTCCTAAACAAATGGAGAATCAATAAAGAGGAATTTAATGTGATTGTTTACAATTCACCCGAGAACAAAGGTCCTGCGGTAGCTAGAAATATTGGAATCCAATTAGCCTCATGCGATTTAATAGCTTTTACGGATGATGATTGCATTCTTTCCAAAGATTGGGTAAAGCAGATCCAAAATTCAAAACTATGGAAAGATGAAGGAATCGCTGGAATAGGAGGAAAAGTCATACCTTATCAAAAAAATTTAGTCAGTGAATATTATACTTTTCACAGAATTCTTGAACCTCCTAAATTTATTCAATATTTAGTTACTGCTAATGCATGCTATAGAAGGGATTTGCTTTTAGAAATCGATGGGTTTGATGAAGACCACTGCTATCCAGGAGGAGAAGACAATGGGTTAAGCTTTAAATTAATAAGAATAGGATATAGATTCGGATTTGAAAAAAATATGATAGTCTATCATAATTATCGTACCAGCATTCCTGCTTTTCTAAAAACATTTTATAGATATGGAAAAGGCTGTGCTGAAACTACAATAAAATATCTTAAAAATAATCAATTAGGCTTCCAATTTAAAAAAAATACTGATAAAATGGAAGGTGTGATAATAAAATGACCCATTTTGATTTGTATAATTATAATGAAGTAAGAGGTTCAGATTGGGATTATGATACTTTAAGACCTCCCCTCACTTTTAGAGAAGTCTTGTCTGATATCATTTTTCATTGGTTTGTTTACGGACAAAACCATAAGTCAATTTTGAAAAGAATATCATTTTTAGTCTTAAGAATATTTCAAAGAATCTCTTACAATATTGGTTGGATTTATTCAAGTTATAAATTTCAAAAGGAACATGGAGGGAAAATTGAATGAATAATAGATTGATTTCCAAAAGTGGAACCGAATTGAGGAGTTATTTTCAGGGGACAAAACCTTTTCAAAGGTACGATGTCGGAAATATATGTAAATCCTTTGATAGATTCTTAAAAAATTTTAAAGCTACAATGAATAGGGATAAATTTTTATTTGAGATCCTTGATGACCTCTTAAATTCACTTGATTCTGCTCTTTCAAGTAAAATCCAAAAGACCATCCATTCAAAGGATTTCAAGTGGTTTGAGCGGGTAGGTCAATATTTCTTTTACAATTTAACCCAATGGAAGGGTGAACGAGAGAAAAATAGGGATCAATTTATCCAATTATTTGATCTCAATGATAAACAGTTTTATAAAAAGTGGTGGAAATTTTTCATTGATTATGAAGAAATCTATGATATTGAATCAAAATCGGATGACACATATCCTAAAAAAATACTTTTAGAGCTTACCAATAATTGTAATCTAAGGTGTATTATGTGTGGAGTCGGAGAATACGGTTACGACGAAGGTAGAAACATGAACATTCATCTATTTGAGAATTTATGTAAAAATGTCCTTAATAAATCACAAATAATACGGATCAATGGATTAGGGGAATCTACTATACTCCCCGATTTTCAAGAATATTTATTCTTACTTTCAGAATTAGACAAGCAATTAGAAATTGTCACTAACCTAACTGTACAGAATAAGAAAATTTGGCAAACATTAATCGAATTGAATACCAATTTCTTGATTTCATGTGATGGGGCAAATCAATCCATGTTTGAAGCTATAAGAAGAGGGGCAAAATTTGAACACTTTCTCAAAAATTTAGAATATATCGGACAGAATATTAATGATCCACTTCAAGCACAAATAATATTTACGTTAATGAAACAAAACATGACGAATTTACCGAAAATCATAGAATTATGCTCAGAGTACAGATTAGGAGGTATTATTGTAAATGTAATTAAATCAAATGAGATAGCGTATTTTTCTGACGATGAAATAGAATCCATAAAGCAAGTCTTTGTTAAATCGTTTGATATTGCAAAAGATCTGAATATACTCCTAAAACTTCCAGATCATATAGGAAAAATTCCGATCAATAGGTCAATAGCTACGAAAACTTGTCAAAAGTTTTGTCAAAATCCATGGGAGGAAGTTTATATCAGATATAATGGAGATTTGACACCTTGTAATATGCTTAATCCTTACATATACGGCAATTTGAATAA
>WJIN01000138.1 GCA_014730295.1 Promethearchaeota archaeon
CCTGTCACCATTCACCCCCGTATGTTTGGTAGTTCCTATGTGAAAATTCTGCGGATTTTTATTTCAATAAGTTCTTGTATCGCTATCTATGGATTGAAAAAGTTCCATATACTTAGATTCATTCCTAATACAATCATAAGATTCTTGAAAAGGAGATTACTTATAAAATAATTATTATTTTAAATAAAACTCCTTACTTTCATAAAAGCTATTCTTTTAATATTTAGTATAATTTTTTGAAGTTAACCATTAAATTATATTTAAAAATATGACTTTTGTTGAAAAAATAGTCTGCTATACTCTGGACTTAGAAGAAGATCATGCTGGTTATTTGAAAAATAAGTATGAAGGCTTAAATTATTTAGAAGAATTCCTTGATATAATAAATAAAAAAAATATTTTCGTTTCCTTTTTCGTTCAAGCTAAATTATTTGAGATGTATCCTGAAAAAATAGAGTTGATAAAAGAATATGGTCATGACATACATCTTCATTCTTATAACCATGAGATACAAAAATTTAATACATGTTATAATGAAAAATATCATGAAATTCTGAAATCAAAACAAATTTTTTCTAATTTTTTTAATAAAAATCCAATAGGATATAGGTTTCCATTAGGTATAATCCAAAAGAGTGACTATAAATTATTGGATGAACTTGATTTCGAATTTGATTCAAGTATATTTCCTAATTTCAGAATAGGATATTTCAATAATTTGAATAAACCAATTACTCCCTATTTTTGTAATCGTATACTTGAAATCCCTTTCTCACCTATTTCAAATCATATAAGAATACCAGTATCTCTTAGCTACATTAAACTTTTCTATCCTCTCCATTTTTTATTGAATTATAAAATTTCGCCTTTAATTTTTAATATTCACCTACATGATCTTTTTAGGTTATCATCCACACAGAGATTAAGTTTCTTTAAGAGATTACCTTATTTGAAAAGTTCTGAGAATGGATTAGCTATTTTTTTAAAATTTGTAGATAAATTAAGTAAATTAGGATATAATTCTAAAAGAATAATTGAAATTTATGAAGAAGCTAAGAAAAAGCATTAGCATTATAAATCTGTATAGGTCCTAATTTAAATAATGAATGATTGAAGTAATCATTAATTAAACTCTTATTAAAATAGCTATAATTATAACCAGCTAAATTTAAATAAAAAATATTTATAATTAGGAATTTTACATCTTTAGCTACCAAAATATTAAAAACTTGATCATATTCCGTTTTGTTAAACTCTAAATCAAAATAATCCTCAATAAAATATGTTCCATAAAAATTAATTGAATCCACACCTGCAGACATAAAGAAGTTATCACATACTAAAATTTTAGAGTTAGCAGGAATATTATTTGTAATCCATTCAAATGTGTTTATTTTGTTATTATTATATCTAAATAGCGGATTTGAATGATTAATATATGTTATGATAACCCCAGAATAAGAAAAAAGAATTATTGATAAAATAAAGCTACTCTTTAATATAGTTTGAAGATTTTTTGATTTTTTTAGGGGTTTTGCGTTCAGAAATTTGTGATAAATTTGTATAAAACCATTATAAAAAAAGACACATAAAGCAGGTTGGCTATAAAACCACACTCGGGCAAACCAGTGATTCATAGACAAATTTGGATCATTTGAAAGATTAGGATTATTATGGAACAAATTGAAACCCTCTATATATATCAGTATTGAAGCAAGGAAAAGTGATATAAAAATCCATAGAAATAAGGTTATATGTAAGTTTTTATCATAAATCTTGTAAATTAAAGAAAAAAACAGTCCTATAATTCCAATAAATCCTAAATTAAATAATATTTTATCTAAATAAAACACTACATATGATATAACCTTTAAATCTGTTTCGATGGATATTTCGATTATTTTTAATGTAAGAAATAATAATAACAAATTAGTAAACAAGATCAATAAAAAAGCTCGAAAGAATTTAATGGAAGTATTTTTTAATAATTTAATTCTAATGGAGGATTCATTTTTCATTTTAAGAAATAAAATGACTAAAAAGATTCCCAAATTAAAAAAGAGCAGAGAAATGTAGAAGAAAATAGTTTCAATTAAAATATGTGTCGAAATATTAAAAATGTCGAAGAAAATTAGGAATCTATATACTGATACATAGCTAAAATAAAAATTCACAACTAAATCTAATATTAATATAGTTATAGAGGATATTAAACCAAACCAAAAGAAATAAATAATTTTATTAAGTTTCTCACTTCCTTTTGAGAATACACAGTAAATAAATAAAAAGATCAACCCAATAAGAAATGGTATAAGATAAGTAATCATACTAAGAACCAAAAGTATACTACTTAATAACAATAATCTAAATTCTTGACTCTTCAATTTTGGAATCCAACCAGAGTTTCTCTTAAAATCTATACTTAAAAAGCAACCTAAACTTAGGAAAAATAGATTATAAGAAAAACTCTTATAAATCCAATAGTATTCACCCACAAATATTAAAGAACTATGCTCTACACCTAAAAATCCTGAAAACATAGATAATAATAACAAGCAAATAATGATTTTCTTATCCTTAAATTTTTTCAACAAACTTTTAAGAAAAATGTAAATAGATGTGATAAACAAATAACTTAATGGAGTAAGTAAAGTATTAATATTTACAAATGGTAATCCCCCAAATGTACCCAGGATAAAAGAAATATAACCCCATAGGTTAGGTGTTGAAAAGACAAAAAGAGGAGTAAGATTTTTTTTTCCTATATATTGACTGTATCGTATCATGTCCCAAGGATCCCCACTAGGAACATATTGCAAATTATAAATAAAACCAATTGAAATCAATGAGATAGCTAAACCAAGAATTAAAATTAAATAGGAGGAGATTTGTATTCCTACCTTTCCAATATCTGCATTTAATTGGTTTATTGAGCTTCTTTTTTTTTTTATAATAAAGTCAATAACGAAAATCCCTATTATTTCAAAAAAAACTATATTCTTTATACTTATAACTCCCAGATTCAGTTGATCCAAAATCATCGTCGAAATTCCGAGAAAACCGAGTGAAATCATAGGAAATAAAGTAATTTTTACGATGATCAAATCAACCTTAAACCTTTTATCTAATTTTGATCGAGAAAAAAAAATAGAATAAATATTTAGTCCAGGTAAATAAATCATCCCTAAAAGGATCAAAATTGCTCTAATCGTAAATTGACCTTGAATGATAACCCATGGAGCTATCATTACATCAGCTGTAACTTGGTAATTAAACAAAGATATGCTAATAAATAAGAGTAAGATTATTTTTACATACTTTTCACCTATAGAGAAAGAAACTAATTTTCTACTTTTAGTGAGACTAATATTTTCATATTGAATTAAAAAGAAAAAAAGACTTGAAATAAACAAAAATCCTAATATTTGAATTATTGTTATGGTGTAATTAGATCCAAGAAAGAATATAGCTAAAATTATTGCAAGAACAAAAAAATACAAAAAAATACTTACTAAAAACTTTTTTAAATCTTTCCTGTCAATTTCCATCATACTTATGCATTCTTAATACTCATATTTTTTATTATTCAATTTTTATTTTATTGGATTAAGAGATCTCTCCCGTTAATTTTCTATTACCTGAAATAACATCCTTAAAAAGAGAAATCATATGAATTAGTGCGCCAATTGTCGGAAGTGGGTCTTTAAGAGAAAGAATTGCATGTTTGGAATCAAAAAATGATTTCATAAAAGGATATATGGCTTTATATTCTCGATTACTTAACTTTTCTAGTAACCATAAGAAATCTCCCGGTATTAACCATCTAAGTTTTAAATCCTTTTTATAATTAGTTGGAGGATTTTTAATCTCAATATTTTTTAATTGCAAATAATGGAGTAAGGGAATATTAATTCCAGATTTAACTGTTAAGGGTGTAGATCCCCAATACCGACCATTTATCTCCATAAGATAAAATTTCTTATCATCTTCGTTTCTAATAAACTCAACCATAGCTGGACCTGTCCAGTTTATTTCCTTTATAAGTTTCTTAGCAAAAATATACATTTCCTGATTTTCTTCAATACTTTTAGCTAATGTATAAGCACCTCCTTTAGATGGATAAGTTCTTTTTCTTATATTTTGAAAGAAAGTGATGATCTCTCCTCTCTTAGCTAGCAAAACTGTATCATAAATCTTTCCTTTAATAAACGATTGGATTAATGGGTAAAAGTTATCAATATAAGGATTATTCCTGACAAATTGTGAATATTTGCTTTTTAAATCATTAAATGAAATTGCGTAATTTTTTTGTGTCACTTTAGTCATATGTAAAACTCCTTTTTTATCCCAATAGCTCTTACTACGAGGTTTAATAACTAATGGAAATTCAAATTGATTCTTTAGATCTTCGATTTTATCAAGAGTATTAATACTAAATGTCTTAGGAATTTGCAATTTCAAATCCTTGGCGATCTTCAATGTAATTTGTTTATCGTAGGTTTTTATAAAATTAGACCAATCCTCTACAGCTATTTTAACCCCTAGAGATTCTAAATCCTTTTTATATTTAGAAAGAATAACTGAAGTGCTGTCGGAAACGGTAAAAACGGCAAAAATCTCATTCTCAGTTAAAAATCGTTTCAGATCTTTAATGAATTTATAATAATTGATAAAAGGATTAGAATATATAAAATGTCCAGAAGAGTATCTAGATAACATTCCAGTTAAATACTTAGAATAACTCCCTGTAATTACCTCAATATTCCTTCTCCCCAGAGATTGAATTATAGATAACGCTGATTTCTCTTCAGCATCTAATACCAGAACTTTTGTCATTAATAGGCTTGAACCTGTTTTATCCTTATATTAGTTGTGATATAAATAAAAAATCATTTTTGAATAAAAGTTTAAAATTTTTAGCAATAGTCCTTTAGAGTTGATTTCATAAAATATCCCACTTAAATCATAATCATTATCAAATAATCTATTTTCTTTATTAGATGTATTCATTAATTTAGCATAATTGTGAATAATATATTTGTAGATCTTAAATCTTTCAAATAAAAACCCCTTAATAAATGCATAAAAAAGATGAATTGGTTCAAACATGAGATGAGAAATAATCATCTTGTTCTTTCTTTTGGAATGCTCGATTGTCATAATTATTCGATTGCGTTCATGATAATAATATTTAAATTTAGTTAGTTTAATATTCTTGGGTGCTCTTAGATGGTATAATTCTATTGAATTATCTACATATTGTTTGAAATCTTGCATTTCAGCTCGGATTGAAAAATCGGCATCTTCATGATACATGAAATAACTACTATCAAACCCATTTAGATTTAGAAAATCCTTTTTTCTAATCAAAAAATTACAGCCCGATGTTATTTGGGTTCTCCTGATTTTATTAGTTTTGCTAATATCTATATTAGAAAACCCAAGGAAATTTATAATTCTTCTTGAATGTTCATAATTTGTACCATAATTGCAAATCCGGGGACCCAATATTATTTTGTCAGTTTTTAATAACTTTTTAAGATAAAAGTAAGATTTCAATATGTGTGTAATAAAATCTTTCGGGACAATTACATCGGGATTAGTAATCATTATATACTCTCCATTTGCGTATTTAACACCTAAATTATTCCCTTTTGCATAGCCTGGATCTCCTCTTAACTCGATTATTGATACATTTACCTCAGATTTAGAAATTTCTCTTAGTTTAATTTTAAAATTGTTAGGATTTTCCCCTTTTCCCCAGAAAACTATTACAAATTCTAAATTCTTATAATTTTGATCGAAATAAGATTTGAGACTATCGAGAAATTTTTTACTATAATAATAATGTTCTACTAATATTATAGAAATTAATGGAATATCTTTCATAAGGAAAAATGAGTTTTGTATAAATAAAACTAATTAAGTTTTAATATTTTATTAAGTTTTGAATTATCCCCCCAAAAGGCCATAGGAACATAATCGGGATATGGATAATAACCTAAGTTTAATTTAATTTTTGAATTATTAATCTCTATTATTCTCTCAACTAAATTTCTAATAGAGATTGGTGAGCCACTACAGCAATTGATAGCACCGTTTATTTCATTCTGAAGTGCAATTTTACATACATATTCCGCAGCTTTTTCAACTTCTAAATAATCTCTTAATTGCTCTCCTCCAGACATATTGAATTCTACGTCCCTCCTATCAATGGCTTTCTTTAGTTGAGGTATAAGAGATTTAGGATTCTGGCCTTGACCGTAAAGATAAAACAATCTTATCCATTTATAGTTAAATCTATATTTTTCATTAAGTTTTTCAATGAACCTTCTAAGAGAATCTTTGGCTATACCATATGAAGTGATTGGTTCAGTTTTGATATCTTCTTTCAAAACACCACTTTGCATACCATATTCAAAACAAGTACCAGTAATCGATATATCATTTAGTCCATTTCTAATTAAATTTTTAATGAAATAATAATTATTTATTAAATTTTTTTCAAAGTGAAATAATTCTTTATATTTCGGTAAACCTTCCCATGATAAATGAATTAAGATATCAGGCTTATTGAAAAAGTTAAAATAGTTTTTTTTTTTATTATTAAGATCACAAGGGATATATTCAATTTTATTAAACCATGAAAAATCTCTCGCTTTTTTTATATTGCGAGAAGTAGCAATTATTTCATTGTTTGTTTTTATAAGATAATTTATAACATAGTTTCCAATGAATCCTGATGCTCCAGTTACTAATATTTTCATTTTTTTTATTGATTAACTAATTTTCAATATCAATTGGAACAAAATTCTCTCCATAAAAAGGTAGGTTTTTATCTTTTTCTGAGATCTTTGTAATCTCTAAGGGCCAATTTATATTCACTTCCTTATCATCATAATGAATCCCTCCCTCGCTTTTTGGATTATAGAATTCAGTAACAAAATATAATACTTTGGTATCAGATTCGATAGTTTGAAATCCATGAGCAAATCCTTCAGGAATATATAACATTTTCATATTATTATCAGTAAGTAGTTCACCATGCCATTTTAAGAAAGTGGGAGAATTTCTTCTTAGATCTATAGCAACATCAAAAATACTTCCTTTAACACACTTTACGATTTTTATTTCACTATGAGGGGGATATTGAAAATGCATCCCACGAATTGTTCCCTTCTTAATATTTGTAGAGAAATTAACATTAACAATAGTCTTGGTATGATTTAATTTCTTAAATTCATTTTCGCAGTATACTCTATAAAATTTACCTCTTTGATCTTCATATGGATCTGGATAGACAATATATAACCCTTCTAATTTTGTTGATTTGAATGAAAACATTTTAATTTATAGATTTTAATTTTTCCATATAATTATTTATTTGTTTAACATTATAATCATAATTAACTTCATGATTTTGATACCAATCGCATGTCATTTCAATGATCTCATCTATATTCAAGATGGGTTTCCAATCAATTTTTCTTCTTACTTTAGAACAGTCTAGTAGTAATCTATGAGTTTCATGAAATGATATTTGAGGATTCCCATATTTTATTAAATCTTTATTAGCTTTCATACATTCGAAGATTCTTTCTACAACCTCTCGTACTTTATAGATGAAACTTTCATCTGGTCCAAAATTCCATGCTCCAGAGAATTCAGTACCATTCTCGGACATTTCAATAACAAGATTTAGATAACCTCTAATAGGTTCCAAAACAAATTGCCATGGTCTTATGGCTTCTGGAGATCTTATATTTATCTTTCTTTCATACATAATTGCTCTCATACAGTCTGGTATTAGTCTATTTTCCTGCCAGTCTCCACCGCCGATTATATTTCCACTCCTAACATTAGAAAGCTTTTTATTTATACTTTCATGATGAAAAAAAGAGTTCAAATAAGATAGTGTGATTAGTTCAGAACAAGCTTTACTAGAGCTATAAGG
>WJIN01000139.1 GCA_014730295.1 Promethearchaeota archaeon
ATATCAAAGACTTTTTCAATGTGATGGGAAACGTTTTTCCCTTCCCAATTGCTAAACTCATATCCTAATTTACGGGGGTGCTTGGAGATATCCTCACGTAATTGTTCCTCTTGCTCCTCGCTAAGACGAGATGGCCGTCCAGGAGGTGTATTGGGAACCATTCCTTCTAAACCCTCTTCATTGAAAAGTTTAACCCATGTTTGAATTGTCTTTCTTGACTTTTTTATCAATTCTGCAATAGTGGTACAATTTTTAAATTCACGCATCAAAAATAACGCATGATACCGTTCTTTAAGCTTGTGATTCCTTTCTTTCTTATAGAGCTTCACGAGGTTATCATGATCAGGAGAACTCCGTGTAATTTGAAGTTTTCTCATAGAAGAAAACACATATTCCTTCTTTATCTAAAGGTGTGATATCTCGGTGATAAGAGCAAAAGTCAAAAAGCATGTGAAATTACTTAAAACGTCATAAATAATTCAGCTAATTTCTAAATTAACAAGGAAGATATAAAAGAATAAATAAAATATTTTTTAGGACGATATAAACATTTAAAAATCATTTCTTAATTATAGAAAAATCATTCTGTTATACAGAAATAAGTAAATTTCATTTTATTTTATAAGAGATAATTAATTTAATTCTTATAATCAAGTAAACGAGTATAAAGATTAATTCAATTCACTCGGAATCACTTTATCCACAAGATTTCCTTGATTTAATTTGTAATAAAAAGGTATCTTTTCAATTATTTCCTTTTGATGAGAAATTATGATGATTTGAGAAAAAATCGAATTTAAATCTTTAGTGAGCCAATTCAAAATCTCCATTCTTCTTTCGGAATCACTCGATGCGAAAGCCTCATCAATGAAAAGGAATTTAGGATAGTGTCCTTTGGATTGAGGGAGTAAGGACATAGCAACAGCAACTCTAATTGCTAATAGAATTTGATCTTCTGTTCCCCCACTTAGATATTTTTTATCAATGAAACTTTCTTTAGTTTCTTCCAATATTTTAAATTCATAGCGTTTTCGTCTTCTTGAATCTGGCTGTTGGATAACAAGATTTCTATATCGCCCCATCGTTATTTTAGGTAAAAATTTACTGATATAACTGGTAATGTAAGGCATCTGCATATCCCAGATTTGCCTATTTACTTGTTCAACAAGATCTATTGATTTCTGATAGATTTTAATTTCCTCTTCTAATTGTTTAATATTTTCTTTTATTTTAAAAAAATCATGGATAATGAACTCATTTTCTTTTAGATATGCCCTAATTTCTTCTCTCTGGCTGTTAATCTCTCTCATCTTTCCATTTATTTCATTTTTTTTCTTCCTTAATAATTGGAGTTTGTTATCTAATTTTTCTTGACATATTTGAGGTTTTTCTTTATTGAAATCTTGTTTTATTTCGCTTGGTATTTCTGGAAATACTATAGCATTAATCTTTTTAATAATTGAATCAATTTTATCTTGAATTTTTTTAATTATATTAATTAGTTCTGGCTTTCGTCTAATATGTTTTTCATTAGCGCTGATATTTGCTTCTAATTTATCTCTGTGTCTTTTATCTTTATGAATTCTATTTGTTAATTTTTCTAAAGAAGAACCAAAAGATGTTAATTTTTGAATTTGTTCTTCAATTTTTTCATTTTCTTCAATTAAATCAAAATATTTTTTGGTTAATGATGTTCCCGTTTCAATCATTTTCTCAAATAAATCCACTTTAATTGATTCTTTCTCTTCCAATTGGTCGATTCTTGTTGGCTTCTCTTCCAGTTTCTTTTCCAAATCCTCAATTTCACTTTTTAAACTTCTGTAAATATCCAAATCCGATAAAATTTTCTTTTCAATCTCAGAGAGTATGTTTTTTACAGAATGAAAATCTATTTGATCTCTATTGTATATAACATCAATACGATGAACTTTAAATTTCGGTTTAAAATCTTTCATAATAGGATCCAAATTGCTCCGAGTTTTAGTTATTTTCGAATTTACGTCTCTTAATTTCTCTTCTACTTTTGGTTTTTCTTTTATAATCTCATTATTCTTGCGAATTAAACCTTCCAAGTCCTGTTGCTTAGATTCAGTTTCTTTAAGTTTATCTCCTAATTTTTTAAAATATAAGTTAAGACTAACTTCTTGATCATCGAGTTGATGTTTAGCTTTGAAATCCTCTGAATAATATTCAGGTAAATCAAGTATTATCTTTTTAATCTTATTATATCTCTTATTTAATTTTTCAAGTACGGAGACCAATTTATTATCTATTTTTATTAGTTCTTTTTTCAATTCCAGCAAATCATCTATGGTGTCAATTAAAACTTTAATTCGATGGAATTGATAAAATAAATAGATAAAAAAGATCACAGTTATTGCCGAACTTATGCCAATAAAGAAGTAATATCCAAAAAGAGAAGGAATAATACTAAGAATAATGGCGATAGTTAGTATTAGGATGATTTTTTTGGGCCTTTTTAATATATATTTTAAAAAACCCTCATCAATTTTACTTTTTTGTTTTTCTTTATATTTTTCTAATCCCTCAATCGTGTCAGGGATTTCTGAGGGACAATTTCTACTGATTTGTTTGATTTCCCGTTCAAGATCTTTCTTTCGGAATCTCTCTTGTCGTATTTGTTTTAATTCTGCTTGAAAATGGTGAAATAAATCTTCTGCTTTTAGAAATTCAACTTTATAAGAAAGGGTTTTACTTAACTCTTCTAACTCTTCTTTAAATTGTTTATTTTCTCTTTCAGATTCTAAAATAGTATTTAAATGGGTTTTTAATTGATCTCTCTCTTTATAAAATACTTCTAGAGAGCTAAATAATTGTTCGATTTCTCTAAAATAAGAAAGTTGTTCTGGTATATTATCATAATCTTTAAATTCCTCTTCACAATCTTCCAATCTTTTTTCTAATTTTTCTAGGTGTTTGATTCTCTTTTCAATTTTACTTATATCATCTAAAATATTTTTATATTGGTTGAAATCTTCTTTTAGGCATAATAATTTGTCGTCATCTTTATCAATATTTTCATATTCTTTTAAATCTATTTTTAATTTTTCATTTTCCTCTTCCAATTTTCTGATTCTGTTGAGTTCCTCTTTCTTTTCATCTAAATTTTCTTTAGTATTGTCTAGTTTCTCTTCCAATCTTTCCTTAAGTCGCTTTTTTTCTATATATTTCTTAATAATCCTTAAATATTCTGAGTTTATTTCGATTGAATTATTCAAATCCCTATAAATAGATGCATCTTTAAGATGTTCTTTCGATAATCGTATTAATTTGTGAAATTTCTCGCAATAGACATCTTTTTGTTTATCTAACTCATTAAACTTGATTCTATCATTTTTTAGATCGCTTTTTTTTTCTTTTTTGTCATTTTTTAACTCATCTATTGCTTTTCCAAAACCTTTTAAGTTTAAAAACTCATTAAATAATTCCTCCCATTTCTTAGGAGTCATTTTACTTATTTTATCCAATTTTTTTTGTGCAATAATATTTGATGCTGTCAATTCATTTATACTAAATCCTATCGTTTTCTCGACTAATTTATCGACTTCGGTCACGCCTGTTGCTAATGTACGTGTCCTATCATTATCTAATACTTCAACAAATTCTGCATCCGTCTGAGTCGTACCGCTTTTATATTCTTTCAGAACCCGATAAACTCTATATTTTTCATTTTTTATAATAAAATCCAAAGAAATCTTAGCTGTTTTAGACTTGAAATTGACTACATTATCATAACTATCGAAAGCGCTTGATCCAAATAATGCAAATAAAATGCCTTTAATAATCGTAGATTTTCCTGCCTCATTCGGACCTATTACGGCTAAGATACCATTTGGAAATCTTACGTTTGCTGATTTAATTCTTTTAAAATTTTTCAAATCTAAACTTAAGAGTTCCATATCTAATCAACACCATATTTTTCTAATTTCCTCAAACTAATTTCCTTAGCTTTTTTTAATCTTTCTTTTACTTTCTGATTTTTTTCTTTTTGAATTAAATTATTCGAGAATCGAATAAATACATCTTTTGGTTTTGCATTTTCTTTATCGGGAAGAATTAATTCGGAAGATTCGAATGATAATTTATTATAATTATCCAAAAACAGTTTGAAAAAAAGATCGTCACCGAATTCAAGTAATTTTGCTGTCTTTATAGATGGTATTTGATCTGTCCGTATTTTACCTTCTAATATTATTTTTAAGATAAGTTCTGGATTTTCTAGAGGTTTAATCTCATCCAAGACTTTCTGATTAATATTTTCATCATTCAAATTTATTGAAATATTCTTAGCTTTCAATGGTCTCGTTTTGAGTTTGATAAAATCTTTACTAATTAATCCATCCTTAGCAAATTCAAGGAACATAAAACCTTTTGGTTTTTCTAAATCCTCTCTAAAAGAAAGAAATTCTATACTTCCAGGATAGATTAAATCTGTGGAATTTCCCAGATTTGGATTATATCTAGTTTTTTCGAGATGATCATGTAAATGCCCAGCAGCAACGTAATCTATTTGTTCTGGAATATTAATTTCTTTAATTATGTAATCTCCTGGATATCGATACTTAAATAATCCTATATTACCATGAACCATGAAAATATTAATATCAGCATTGAAATCTGGAAATCTTAAATCATCCAATGGATCTCTATTCCCCGTGTTTAAAACATCATAAGATTCTCCAAATATCTCCAAATTTACATTGTCTATATTAATTTTTCGGCTATTTATAACTTGACCTACTGGTTGGATAAAATCTAAATATTCAATGGTATTAAGAATAGAAAGAGGGCTCAAAGCATTTTCAGTAGATCTTGGCATATCATGATTTCCACCAATAGCTAAAATTTTAATCTGTTTTAAAAATAATTCTTTTAACTTTTCTATTACATGCTTTCTCACAGGATTCCTTGGATTAATACTATCAAATAGATCTCCCGAAATTAATACTATATCTGGTCGTTCTTTAAGAGCAAAATCTACAAGCGCGTTAAAATTTTTCAAAAAGTCCTTTCTTCTGACTTTATCTTTATTTAAATATTTAGTCATCGGTGGATCTAAATGAAAATCTGCAGTATGAATAACATGAACCATTAAAAGTCACCTTCATTGTTGAAAGGATTCGCCCGAGGATTTATTCTTGATTCTTTTTCTTTTTCAAGTTCTTTATCGATGGAGATATCTTCTCTTGTTTGTTGTAACTTTTCTATTATATTAATATCAGCATTGAAATCTGGAA
>WJIN01000140.1 GCA_014730295.1 Promethearchaeota archaeon
AATTGACATAACCCTCATCATCAATCTCCCATGCTTTCACATAGGTTGTTGGGATTAAAAGAGTGATGAGAATACTGGTTAGGATTAATATACTAAGTTTTATCTTTTTATGTTTCATTTTAGGATGTCTTTTGAGACTTTTAGGCGTCCATAATTAATGAATATATTAGATATCCACTTATATTAAGTTTAGTATCAATCAAGTAATAACACTTGTGAATGTGATTATTTAAAGAACGAAAATTCTAAAGAAAATTTAGGAGAAGATCAATTTGAATATATTCTGGTTTACTAAATCGAGTTAAACATAAATACAAAATATCAAATTCCGCTTTCATACTTTTCTTCAAATGATTGCTATTTTATTTTTCAATGCATAGATTCCCAAAAACTTAAAATATTAAATATTAAAAAAGCAATATTTATTAAAAAATTAAATTTATTGAAAGCTCAGGGTGATAGAATTGCTAAGAAAGGATTTACCTAATAAAAAACCAATAGAATGTCCAATTTGTCATCATAAATTTATACCTAAGTCTTATATGCAAAAAGATACGTGGTTTTACTGGAAATCTCCTTATGGAAAGTTAGAAACCATGACATTAGAAGATAAAATTTTATGGCGTGGTCCAGGAAGTACGATAAAAAGAATAAGTGAAAGAGATTCAGACGACTTTTTATATAACCCTTCAGCTATATCGCTAAAAAATTGGGTGACTCTTTGTCAAAACTGTGGGAATAATCTATATTTTGCATCAAAAGTGGCAGTTAAAAAATCCATTAAAAATACAGAAATCGATCCTTCTGTCAGAGAATTTGGTAAAGGTTATTATTACGAAATTCTAACCTATCCTCCTCCTTATTATGATTACAATAAATATTATGAAGAACTTCTTAATGATTATATCTTAAAAATCGATAATGCCATCGAGGATATAAATCTACAAAAGCTATCAGGTTTATTAAAAAGATGGAAAGAAGGTAACATAGAAATTTTTAAATACATAATCAAATTCAATACACAAGTAGAAAAATATTGCAATGAACACATAGAGAACTTTAGTGATAAACCTATGCCTCAAAAAATTGAAGAATGCGAATTTTCAAGCGAACTTGAATCCAAACTAAAGGAAATAAATAGATTACGAAATAAATTGGTACATGATGATTATGAACTTGATGATAATAATATGGAACTTATTATTGAAGGGTTCTATTTACTGATTAAGGAGCTGTTATTGAGAGAATTATTACCAATAAAGCTAAATAGTGGCGCCCTTAACCAAGGATATGAATTTATAAATAATGCAGATATAAAATTTGGTATTAAAAGACATTTAAACATTATTTTGAGCGAGGTTCCTCGTGTTAGAAACTACAATTTTAATGAAATTCTAAAAAACCCAATTTTGGAAGGTATTGGATATCCATCTAAATAGATTACAATCTAGTATTAACCTTTCACTTTTTTGTATTATTTTTTGATTTTAAATAGTGTTTATATTCATCGATTCTATTAAATTGAGATAGAATGAAGTCTTTACCATTAAGCAAGTTATTAGATCTATGATTTTATTTCATTAAGAGCTTGAGGTAAAATAAATCAATTTCTTAAACTTTTTAAAACTTCTATTGCTTTCACATTTATTCTTTTGAGAAGATTTATTAATTCCTCAAATTTATGAAAATTCTTTGCATCAATATGTTTAACAACGGAAAGCATTAATTCAAGTTTAAATGGAGTTGATTTTAATTCATTTATATCTATTTTATCATCAAATTGATTTTGTTTGTGTTTATCTATTAATTTTGTAATCATTTTATCAATTTGAGGATTTATTTCACCTTTCTCAAATTTGAATTCTTCGTCAATTAAATCTTTCCAAGGATATATTTCCTGTTTTATTTTATCTAAACTTTGATTCAAAATAGCTAATGGAATGGTGTCTTCGATTTCCTTATTATCTTCTAAAATGAAAAGTTTTTCATGGACACTTTTATACTTCTCAGGTTTTTTTTTATACTTTTCTAATTTTTTTCTTCCAATTTCATCTCCATCAATTATCCCAAAATAGTTAATATTGCACATGTTCGCGACACGAATAAAAGGATCCAGATTTGACAATCCATAGATAGGAATTATTGAAACATAGTTTAAGTCTAATAAATCCTCTTTCTTTGATTCAGTATACACTATCGATAATTTCTCGATTAAAATTTGATCTGTTTTACCTTCTACAAATAAATTTACTTCGCTGAAATTTGATAGTCCGGTAAAACTAAATCCTAGAGTATTCGCAATCAAAATATTGTCAAATACTCCTTCTTTCCAGGGTTTTTTCAACTCTGTTATTCCTTTTTTCTTATTTAAAATGATTAATCTTTCAGGATGATTTCTATTTATCATAAACGGTAAATGTGTTGTATAAATTACCTGATTATAGTAAGATAATTTTTCAATTTCTTTAAGAAGGTCTTTTTGACCACCAGGATGAAGATGGATTCCGGGTTCATCTAATAATATTATACAATTTCTAAATTCATTACCAAAATTAGCATTAAAATGTAGCAAGAAAGCAAAAAACCATTGAAAACCCAGACTCCTTCTATTAGGATTGATTGTTCTTTTATTTTCCAAAAATCCAATATGTAAAGCGTTATCAGAACTTAGAAATATATTTAATTCTAAATCTTGGTATTGTGTCCAACTTTGATTTAATACTTCACTTACAGATTCATTTACAGACCTTAGTATATTATCTCTTCTGGCATGATCGTTAGTGTTAAGAAAATCCTCAATATCGATATTCGCGATTCTAAAAAAATTAACAATTGATTGGTATTTTTTAGGTTGGCTTTTCAAGTCAGAAAAAGGAATAGAATTTGGAATATAATATTTCTTATCAAATTTCCAGTTAATAATATTTAAATTATCAATATATTTATTTATTTTTTCATTTTTAGGAATGGTTTTAATTTCTTTTTCAATTATAAAATCAATTTCATCTTTGTTTTGATGAGTATCAATATAATTTTTGAATTCCTTAATTCTATTTTCGTCTTCAATAAAAAATTCATAAGTTTTATCTTGTTCAATATGATGATTTGAAGGCAGTGATAATTCTTTAATTAATTCAGGTTGAGTAATATGAACTCTACCTGTGGGAAGAGATGTTTTTAAAGAAATCTTATAACCGTTAAGTTCTGTAAAATCTTCATTTGGGCATTCGATAATTCTCTGATTCCCATGGAATTTTATTTTTGTTTCCTCGATGCTGGGATTATTAAGGTGATTTCTTAAAAGAACTGGATTTAATGTAAATTCGATTTCTGTTTGAATCTCTGAAAAATCATCAACATAATTACATTTATCACTTTCAACTATAGCATTTAGATCATTAAACAGTTCGAATGTGAGTAGAAAATTTGTTTTCCCACATTCATTTGGACCAACTAACGTTTGGATATTTTTATTTAATTCTATTTCCAAATCCTTGTATGTCCTGTAGTTCTTGAGAGAAATTTTTTTGATAAATATAGGATTTTTAATATCTGGTTTTTTAGGCATAACGTTCACTGATTAATTATCTTTTGTTTTTATTAGCTATAATTCTATTGTAGATAGTAATATATATTGCATTTTTCGGGACTAAAACTGCTCCAGTAACCGCATTACAGAATTTTTCTATCTCAAAATGGTTCTTATCCTCTGATTTCAAGGTACATATAGCTTCCTTCTTTAACATTAAATGACAAAATTCATGGACTAAAATAAAAATTCTTCCAAAAACACTATCCCTTCTATTAAGGACAATAGAAGGATAAGGTATATCAGGAATAGAAAAGCCCCGCATCTCATCTGTATCAATATCAGAAATTTGAAAAATCAAAACTCCTATATCTTCAAAGCTTTTTTTCCAATTATTAAAGGCATCGTATTTATTATTCCACTTTTTTCTATCTGCTATATCTAAATCTACAAACTGCAATATTTTCTTCGCAACAGATTCTGGATTTTGTTCTAAAGAAATTGAAGAAATATAGAAATAATCATATTCTATATCGTAATCTTGGAATCGGACGGCGAGTAATCGCTTTTCTTTGATTTTCTGAATCTCATCTCTCAATTTGGTAGAGAATTTTACCTTGTCAGATTCAATTGTTCTGAAATCATTTTTCAATATAGGTTTTTCCGATGGTCTTTCTAAATAAAAATAGGCTGGTGGACGTTTATATCTGTTTGCAATAGTTAAAAATTGTTTGAATGTTAACTTTTCTTCTCCTCTCTCCGCCCTTTCGAGTTTTTCTGGATTTAAATATGATTTTGCGGCTTCCTCTAAAGTCAATCCACTTTGTTCTCTTGCTAATTTCAACATTTGCGGATTAATAAACGCATACTTCCCGTTACTCATCTTGATCTATATTTTCTAGCTTATAGTATGATTAATTTATATATTGAAATGTTGGTTCTATTAGAATTTATTGTGTTTTTCCCTATTAAATTTAAACTATAATATAATGAAAAAACTCCAAATATAATGAAATGATTGAATAAAAATTGTTTGAAATTTACTCCAAAGGTTTACATTTACAAACCATATAGCCTTGGTTATAATCTGAGAGGATCTGGTTGATAATCTTGACAAAATCGTCGGGGATATATGCCAGACATTGAGCAAAAATCTCAATCTTATCGTCAACAGTCAATTCATTATCATACTGCGTACTTCTAAAATATTCCATGAATTCTCTTCTATGAATTTTTTTCATTATTATCTCTCTAAGTCAAATGATTCCTTTTGTTTAATTAGTAGAAAAAGGTTTCTACTCCTTAAATATTCTAAAGGAGTGAAGGATTAGTGAAAAGCTACATAAATATTGGAAGGATGGCATAAACTTTCTCATAAGTTAAGTTTAAAGTAATTCAATAGGATTTGGAAGAAAACGAGTTTACTATCTATTAATGTTTGATATTGAAGATAAGTTATAAATGAAGTTTGAGAAGTATATATTTTTAATTCCTAAATTATATGAAATAATTATCTTAAAATAGATTAAGACATTGATTCTGTCCAAATAATTAAATTAAGGTTTATAAATTGAAAATTCCAAAGGGATTATACGAACAAATTTTAACTGATATTTTAAACAAAAAAATCGAAGATTTAGATAAGAAATATGGACATGAAAAGAAATCCATGGATTTTGAGGAATCTAGTTTTGAACTTTCATTGTTTCTGGGAAAAGTCATTAAGAAAGCCTTAGACCAAATTACCGGAAGTTCAACTGATAAAATTAGAAAGCAAATTTCAATTTCTAACAAAATGATTGAATTTCTATCTGAAAAATTGGAAGATAAATCTTTCGAAGGATATAAAATATCATCCGAAGCAGATATGCTCTTATCTATTTATGAAAAAATTGAATTTCAAGGAAAACAAAATGCAAAAGTTCCTAGACCAGAATCTCCAATAAATCAAAGCAGTATTTTTACGGGCTCCTCTAATATTGAACCATCATTAGTGAGTGAATGGAAAAAAGAGATTAAAAGTGCTGATAGGATTAATTTAATTGTTTCTTTTATCAAATGGAGTGGTGTTAGATTAATAATAAGAGAATTAGAAGAATTTACAAGAGGTAGAGAAAATAAATTACGCATTATAACGACAACTTACATAGGCGCTACTCAATTAAAGGCGATTGACAAATTATCTAAACTTCCAAATACAGAAATTAAAATTTCTTATGACACAAATCGGACAAGGTTACATGCTAAAACCTATATGTTCGAAAGAGATTCTGGTTTTGGTACTGCTTATATTGGTTCCTCTAATCTTTCAAATGTAGCAATTAGTAGTGGATTAGAGTGGAATATGAAAATAAGCGAATACGAGAATAAAGAAATCTTTAATAAATGTATTGGAACCTTTGAGACATACTGGAACGATTCTGAATTCAAAATGTATGATCCCAATCAAAAAGAAGAATTAAAGAGAGCAATTCAATCTGCAAAAATTTCATCTAATGATTTCAAGAAAAGAATTAAAAAGAAATTATTTGAATTTGACATTAAACCTTATTCATTCCAGAAAGAAATTTTAGAAGAACTTGAAGCAGAACGAATAATCCACAAAAGATATAAAAATCTAATAGTTGCTGCTACCGGAACTGGAAAAACGGTAATATCAGCTTTTGATTATAAAGGATTTCGAAAAAGTAAATCGAAAGAAAACCGACTACTCTTTGTCGCCCATCGTCAAGAGATATTAGAACAGAGTATCGATTGTTTTAAAAGAGTCCTTAAAGATGAAAACTTTGGAGATCTGTGGGTGGGTAATCATCGTCCAGAGAAAGGGCATGCGGATCATTTATTTATCTCCATTCAATCATTTAATAGTAGATCCATCCATGAAATGGTGGAACCAGATTATTTTGATTTTATAATTATTGATGAATTTCACCATGCAGCAGCAGATTCTTATCAAGTAATATTAGATTATTTCACCCCTAAGATATTACTTGGATTGACTGCCACTCCAGAACGAATGGACGGTAAATCTATTGTTGATCTTTATTTTGATGGTTATATAGCTGCAGAAATTCGATTAAGAGAAGCCATTAATCGAAAATTATTATGCCCTTTTCAATATTTTGTAGTTACCGATCCAATAGATCTATCAAATTTAACTTGGAGTAGAGGAGGTTATAAAATTGACGATTTAGAGGAATTATATGTTGCTAAAAAAGGGAAAAATAGACGAGCGCGTGCTATATTAAATGCAACCATTGATTATGTTGATAATATTAAAAATGTCCAAGGAATCGGATTTTGTGTAAGCGTAAAACATGCTCATTTTATGGCAGATTTTTTCAAAAATCAAGGTATTCCTTCAATTGCGCTAGACGGGACTAGCCCAGAAGATTTACGGTATTCTGCAAAAACCAAGTTGAATAATAAGGATATTAATTTTATTTTCGTAGTAGATCTTTACAATGAAGGTATCGATATTCCCGATGTTAACACGGTTCTATTTTTGAGACCAACCGAAAGCCTTACTATATTTCTTCAGCAATTGGGAAGAGGCTTAAGACTCTCTGAAGGAAAAGACTGTCTAACCGTGTTAGATTTTGTTGGTCAAGCACATCGAAATTATAATTTTTCAGATAAATTTCGAGCATTAGTAGGAAAAACAAGACATTCTCTTAAGAGAGAAATTAAGAAAGGATTTCCACATGTTCCTAAAGGATGTTTTATTGAAATGGAGAAACAAGCCCAAATGTACATTCTTGAAAATATAAGGAAAGCGATCAATAATGTCACTACTATAAGATCAAAAATCCAAAAGTTTCCAGAAATTACAAATCTTGAGTTAACCATGGAAAATTTTCTAAAATATTACGGAATTGAGATTTGGTGGTTATATAAAGCATCTTCCGTAAAAAATAAGGGATGGAATCGATTATGTGTACAAGCGGGAGTTAGGAAAGAGTTTAAAGATAAAAATCCTAATGAGAGAAGAATTGTAAAGGGAATTGAGACGTTGACCCTATGTAATTCCAGACGATTTATTAATTTCATAATCAGATGTTTCGATAATATTTCCACTATCGAAGATATGGATTTCTCAAAAGAAGAAATTTTAATGTTATCCATGTTCCATTACACAATCTGGTATAAAGCACCTGAGAAGTGTGGATTTAAAAAATATATTGATGGTTTATTAAGAATCAACGAAAATCCCGTTATGAAGGAAGAATTAATTAGTGTTCTAAAATATCAATTAACCCAGATAAAATTTGTTGACACAGAATTAGATTTAGGATTCCCTTGTCCATTAGATCTTCATTGTAAGTATACAACTGATCAGATATTAGCTGCGATGGAGTATTATAATATAAAAGAGAAGAAATCTATGAGAGAAGGCGTTAAATATTTAGAAGATAGAAATTGTGAACTTTTATTTGTCACCCTAAATAAATCAGAAAAAGATTACTCTCCTTCTACAATGTATCATGATTATTCGATAAATCAGAAATTATTCCACTGGCAATCTCAAAGTATAATTTCAGATCATACTCCCACTGGGAAAAGATATGTAAGTAATGATGATGAAAACTATGTCCCTCTATTATTTGTACGTAAATATAAAAAAGAACATGGTCAAACAGCACCTTACTATTATTTAGGTCCTGTTAAATATAAAGATCATGAGGGGAATAAACCAATTAATATTATTTGGGAATTGAAACATTCAATGCCCCCAAAACTAGCAAGAGAATCAAATAAATTCACAATCACCTAAAAATCAGTTTGATTTCATTGTTATCCAACTAGTAATTTTCATATAAAGAAGCCTAGATTATTCAACTTTATTTTGTAAGGATGAATATTTATTGTTCTGAAATTCCAAACCATATCCCATAATTTATAGAAAAAAGCTAAGAAAATCTGATTCAATCCAATATTTCACACTTCTAAAAAGATGTCATTAAACCATAGGAATTTCTTTCAATTATCAATAATCATTATGAGCCCCTTAAAACAGATTCCATTAGTATATATAATCAGGAAAACTTTGGGGATTTTTCCTGTTCAATCTTGTAACTCAGAAATTGCTTTCCGGATTTACTAAAAATAAAACATACAATTCCACATCTAAACCCACCCATATTGAATAAAAAATAATAAGAACTTAAGAATTCTTCAAGTTGGAAGTCGATACGGGAATATCTGAAATTTTATAATTTTATATATTAATTATCAAAATGGATTTCTCTTAACCCATTTAATAACAGCTTTATCTAATTTTGTTAAGTTTTGATGTTTAAAAATATAATTATACCAATGTTTAACTTCATCTGTAGGTCCACAACTGCATGCTGCTAAGAAAGCTCTTCTCTGCCAAGAAGTAAGATTTCCAGGAAATTTTTTTCGTTCGGAAGTAAACCAATGGTATTTTTTAGCTCTTCCCATAGCTAATA
Organism: Promethearchaeota archaeon; assembly: GCA_014730295.1. The sequence goes on from WJIN01000140.1 coordinate 8,983, forward strand.
TCAGCTCTCTCCTTGAAAATTCATCAGAATATTTTTTAAAATACTTAATAAATTTATCTTCTCCTCCATAATCATTATTTTTAGAAAAAATATGCAATAACCACATTCTATTAAATATAGAATGACTGATAAATGAATTTTCGAGATAATCAATTATTTTAGTCCCAATTTTATTTTTAAATGTAGGATCAAAATCTTCAATGCTAAGTATGTATGAGATTGCTTCATTTAAAATAGGATAGAATTCTTCTAAATTCTCTAAAATATCTTCAACAGATTCGGGATTATTTGTTTGTTTTAGCCTGTTTAAGGCAATCTTTACCAGATTTATATCTATTTTTCCCTCAACAATCTGTTCCTTAATTATCTCATCAAAGTTAAAGCTTTCAAGTTTCTTTTTTAGCTCTATTGAAAGACTTTCTACATCTATTGGGGAGTACGGATTCTCCAATTTCAGATCTTTTTTAATGAATTCACTGAATTCTTTAGAGATTAATTTTTTCTCAGATTTCTTATCGAATTTGATTTTCTTATAATTATCAACCTCAAATATTCTTGTTTTATTTTGTTGTAAGGTTAAAGACAGATCATTATATAGAATTTCCGATAAGAAATTAAGAGCTTTATATGCTTCTGATTTATTTTTACAGAAAAGCCTAAAATCATCCACAAATCTACAAAAAGTTACATTCTCATCGATCAATCTTTTATCGATTGATGAAATCATAGTATCAGCTAATAGAAATGATACTTCACTTCCGATTGGGATGCCTATTGAGATATTTTGGTTTAAATGTTTGATTAATTTCATAATGCTTTTAATATTCTCCGTTTTTTTTGTAGCTATACTCAAAGCATTTTCCAATTTATGTAAATATATTCGAGGAAAATAATCTGCAATATCAGCAACTACAATATGACTGTACTTATCTGAATCAACTAATTCTTTAGTTTTTTCTTCAAAATCTCCATATACATAGTTCTTGTCCCAGAGATCGCCCTCTGCAGAAGGTAAAAATCTATTTGAAAAAACAATTTCTTTATCCTTTGATACTCGATATCTTTCTAAGTCTTTACCCATATCATAAATAACGGAACTGTATATAAGTTCATCTATTGGATTTAATTGTGTGAGCAGTCTAAATCCAAAATAATGCTTTGGTGCAAATATTTTACGAGCCTCTTGTATCTTCCAATCAACGGGTAATTTTAATCCCAATATAAAATTCTTTATATTTTCCCAATCATATTTAATTACCCCGAGTTCGAAGGGAATTGGAAAATGGTTTATATATCCTACCTTTTCAAAATGTCTTAAAGACCATTCTAACGCATTTTCAGATAATTTCATTTATAGAATAATTCTTTTTCAGATTGTTATTGCTAAAATCATGTGAATAATTAAATTAATATTTTTAGTAGTTAAAATTATTAATCATGTGTTATATCTCTCAATTCTATACTACTCCTATCCCCGCTAATAATGAAATTTAACACAATATAAATTTTTATATTTCCTTTTAAATCTACGTTTTCCTCTTTTTCATTAAAATTAAATCTCCATTCTTTTAGCGGATTAATTTATTTTAGCAATTTATAGATATGGAATGGATTTTTCAAAATTATATTTGTTTATCCGAACAGAGCAAGTTGACTATTAGAATAAAATCTTTGGGCTTGACTTCAAACTCGATATTATTTTTTTTCAAGGTTTCAAATACATTAATCCCTGCTGCCTCCATACTGTATATTTTTTCTTGCTCGATATCTAAGCTATTGAATCCGGAACCGCTCGAGAGTAGAAATAATTGATTCCCGGTATTTTTTTCGTATATTTTGTTTATATATTCTTTCGTATGTTTTTTTGCTGAACCTTGCCAATATAATACACACGTTGCTTGTCTATCGGACCAATTCGGATGTCTGCGTAGCATCTCCTTTTTATATTTTGCTAGATTGAAATGTCCGATGATTAAATAAAAATGTTTATATTCTTCTATTATTATGTTGAGGAAGGGGGCTTTTGGAGGGCATAAAGAATTTTTATTGTAGTTTGGACAGCCATTTGGATGATTGGGGTAGGGTAAACTACACCATCGGCGAGTTTTGGTAGTAAATATAATTGATTCCTTATTTATTTCTTGATATGATATATCCAATAAGTTAGAGATATTCAAATTTGGTAAACTTCGCTATTTTCTTATATTTATAATATTATTAATTATCTGCTAGTTTTTATAGCTTCATATTCAAGATCTTATGTAGAACAAAAAAGATCTTATCTATACTTAAATTGGAATTAAAAATGAATCAGAACATTTAATTATCCTACAAGAGATATTTAGATAATAATGTCAAAGAATAACAAAAATAAAAATTCAGATAAAGAACTTTTAATTGAGATTTGTAATAAGTGTTTCTTAAACTGTAAATTTTGTTCTTCGAGGGCAAATAATTCGAAATGTCAATTTTTAGAATTCAATACTATTAAAAAGATCATTAAAGATGCTAAAGAATTAAACGTGTCCGTTGTTCAGTTATCTGGTGGAGAACCGTTTACTCATCCTTATTTTAATAAAATTTGTAAGCTGATAACTAACAATAATTTGAAATTTATTGTTTATACAAGTGGAAATATTGAAAAAGATAAATATCTAAATCCGATAAGTAGTAAAATTTTGAAAAAACTTAAAAAAAGTAATGTTTCAAAATTACGATTTAATCTCCAATCAAGTGTAAGATCAATTCATAATTATCTGACTGATACTAAAAGTTTTGATAATTCAATCGAAAGTATAAAAAGAGCAACAAATCTAGGCATCGAATGTGAAATTCATATGATTCCACTCAAGCAAAATTATAAAGAGATTAAAAATGCCTTAGATTACTTTTTAAAACTTAAAATCTCAAAAGTAAAATTTTTAAGATTTGTAGCTCATGGAAGAGGATTATCAAGTGTGAATGAATTAAAACTTGAGCAAAATGAATATAATGAATTGATTCGTAATTTTATCATTTTAAAAGGAATTTTTAAAGATTTTATTGAAATAGGTTCAGCTTTTAATGATCCGGAAGAAAAAGGTATTCAGAAACTATGTAGAAAATGTCAAATTGGGAAAAATAAAATCGTTATTACACCAGATTCTAAGGTTTATCCCTGTGTTTCAACGAAAAATCTAGATTTTTTTGAT
>WJIN01000141.1 GCA_014730295.1 Promethearchaeota archaeon
TCCAGTACATTGCTGCATCATAGTACGCTTGAACATGGATATATGGGTCTGGTCGGTAATTTAACCAGCCTTGCTTTAGTCCATATTCTGTGGTTTCTCTGTTCAGATCTTGAACCTTCTCAAAATCTTTTGGATCTGTGGAATCAAAGCAGATAATAGGCATGCAAATCGCTTGGCGACATCGCTCTATAGACGCAATCCACATAACAGGTGGAAAGTCGTATTTCTCCATCGCAGCATTGTACATCTCAGCGAAATGAGCACATTCATTCCATGGTGTATACCACGTAATAAATAGAAAGCCCGCCGACCAAAAACTATACGGAATCGCGATTTTGTTCGGTTTCTTCATCCTGCTTTCGATCTGCTTCGGGTGTAATTCCCATGGTCGCATCGCATCACCGTCTTTTGCTCGATTGGCAGCATAATCCTTACAGTGGTTATTGATCGTATCAACAACATGCTCTAACTCTTTCTCTGATTGAGCCCAGCATTCCCAGTTCATCCACCACTCAGGAATACCGATTTTCTCAAAGAAAGCGTATTCATGAGGAATCTTATCTTTCGGCCATCGAGTCATGACTAAGGGATAATTACCCCCTTGTACCATAACGGTATTGTGAGCAACGCCAAATTCTTTCATACCTAATTCGAGCGTGACATCCTGCATATCATATGGGTTTGACATACCCCATGCGACCACAGTTTTTGCGTCTGGATGAGGATAAATCTTGACAGCAGCTTTCGTGACAACTCCTAATGCTCCTTGTGAACCCATCAAAAAGGACCACATATCAGGCCCTAACCCATATTTATAGAACGGCTTGGCGCCTGGGAGAGCCCAAGAGCCCGTCTTTACGACATCTCCATTTGGGAACACAATTTCGGCACACATGAAATTGTCGCCTTGTGGTCCGACCGATGATGTATATAATGAAAACCCTCTATCAATCGCATCGCCCATAACGGTCGCCGCGGGAGGTGCTCCATCCGCGATTGGAGGTGCCCAGTCAGGATGGTTTTTATGCATATACGCCCAGAGCTGACCGTTCGTGACGCCAGGCTCAATGATCGCATAGCGATTAGCTTCATCGATTTCCAGAATTCTGTCCATCCGTCCTAAATCGAGCATGACGCCCGCGGGTTTTATGGTAGGGCATGCAAACCCTCCGGAGAGTCCCGCTGAAATGGGAGAAACGGCGATCTTCTCATCAGAACAGTATAAGAGGATCTTTCTGATTTCTTCGACGTATTTGGGTCGCAGTACGATATCAGGAATCTGACTTTCCAAGCCCATGACGGATTTAGCGAGGTAGGACGCGGTGATGGCTTCATCCATCGTGGCGTATTCCTTCCCGACGATACCCTCGAAGGCTTGGAGGTCTTTTTCGGTTGGTGCTTTATAACTCATATTTTTCAGCTTTTTCTTTTTTTTGTATAGTTAATTTTATAAACTATTAATGTTGTTTTTGAAAATTAATCGTCCTAATTAAAAATTTCTTATATGTTTTGCATAAAAAGAGTAATGGTTTCTTATAATTTCAATGATGAAGTTTTAAAAGGCGATCATTTGATTTGCTTATAAAATCTCGGAAGGGTATTTTTGAAGTTTCATCCATTTTATGAGATTGTTTCCTAATTTCTCAGGGATAATAGATATATGTTTTATCTTTATAGATTAATCCCTTTTCAGCGGCCTTTTCTAAGGTTTCTTGATCTCCTCTCAAGGAAATGTAATGCGTTTGGGCATCGACAATCTCGAGTTCCTTTCCCTCAAATAACTGGATTAGTTCCTCTAACTGATCTGCGTAAGTATCCAATTCTTTAGCCCAACCGAACAACGCGAGTTTAGCATTATCATCCGTATAACGGAGATGATTCGCTAAATGATCTCCTTGTTTCAGATGTAAAGATAAAGTATAATTATATTCAACAAATAAATCCTCTCTCTCATCCTTATCCAAGTAATTGTGTAATTGTAAATGGATTAAGGCAGATATTTTATCATAATTTTGTTCTTTAACAATTTTTCTGATTCTTTCGATTAAAAAAGGTTTTGTATATGCTAAAAATTTCCCTCTCATCATTAAACCAAACTCAGAGTCTATTATTGCGTTTCTTTTGCTATTGTTCATTTTTGAAAATTCAATTATGAGGAATTCGATCATATTATATTTTTTAATAATCGAAATCGAATCCTGTCTATCTAGGAAATCAAAGAAAGAGATAAAATGTAAATCGAAAAAAGTATTTAAATCTCTGTTTTCAATTGCTTCTCCCAATCTTCTTAAATATTCAGACGATAATGACTCTCCGATACATCCAACAAACTCTGACTCCCAAAAACCATCTATAGGATCGTTTTTTAGTGCTAAAATGATATCAAAGAGTTTTCTATAATCATCTTGAAAATATCTTTTTATTTTTCGCTCACCTAAATTTCTAATTATAGTTTCAAGAAGAATTTTATATTCAAAAGAATAAAGGGAATCCAATTTATTTTCAAATTTATCTAAAAAGTTTTCTCTTAAATCATTAGTTTCAAAAATAGTCTCGATTGTGGGAATTAATATTTCATTTTTAAGAGACTTATCCCTAATCTTATATCTACGAGAATGTCCTTCTTTGTATTCTTCAAACGGCCATAGAGTTTCCGTAATCTCAAACAAAAAATCTATTAATTCATCATTTTTTTCAATAGAATCCAATCTTTCTTTTAAAGCTTTTATAGGCAATTCAAAATTATCATTCATTTCAATCCTTTTCACATTTTTTTATGACTAAATTTTGTTTAGCGGCTTCTTCTAAGATTTTTTCATCCCCCGCGAGTATTATGGAATGATCACTGCATAGGGATATTTTTAAATTCTTATCCTTGAATAATTCTAACAATTTTCTGATTTTATTTGCGCTTTTTCGGAAACTATCGGCCCAGTCTAGTATTGCCTTTTTGGTATCATAATCGCGTTTTTCTAAATAGTAGGCTAGGTCCTCTCCTTGTTTCCAGTGAACAGATAATGAATATTCTTCATTTTTGGAAGTTTCTTTGTTTTCCATATTTATCTTTTTTGATATTTATTGAATTTTGTGTTATTAATCATTAATTAACCATAAATATTTGTTCCATTATTTAGAACCTTCATAATTATGTGAGAATCTTTTAAAAAATTATGGTTCTTTATTATCAAAATAATCGGTAATTTTTCTCTGGGTAATTAAGAATATGATTTCATTTTTAATATCCCTGATCCTATCGATAATTGTTTCCGTATTCCTTAGAATAATCCTAAAATGATTTGTACCTAATTTTCTGATGATTTCTGGAGTTTCAATCTTTTCATGAATTTCTTCAGCTAAAAATTGCAGGAACATTCGAACTTTCGATTTTAGTGCTTCTTTTTCACTTCTCCCAATATTAATTTCTCTATAACTATGTCTTAAAGTGTAATCAATAAATTCCATAACTCTAAAATCTGTGTCTTTTTCTTTGATCTTCCTTGAAATTATGAACTGCAAAAAGGAATTAGTCAAAACTATACCCACATTTCTCTCAATATTTATTTTCCCATCATTAGTTCCAGAAATGTCCAATATGTCATCTAAAAGAAATGGAATATAAACCTTCTCCCAAATCTCATTCTCATTTGAGATTTCCATCAAATCCTTTATATATTTATGGTTTAGGGTTCCCTCTTCTGCAATTACCTCAAAAAATTTCTTATTTTTTAAATCTATACAATAAACGTTCACTGGTTTTAAAATTGGAACTGTATCTATAATATTTAAAATAATATCTTTAGGTGAATTATAAAAAACATAATCTATGAAGACTTGTACCTTTGAATTTACTGGAATTAGGGTGCTATCTAAATTCTTTACTTGAATTTGCAAATAATTCTCATATTGAGGTTTTATGTTATTCCCATCCTGTATGAGATTTTAAAGTATTTAGTGGGTGAAATTTTTCTTTCTAATTTTAATGCTTAAGAATTTTAAATAGGAGATTAAAAACTTCAGTTGTAAAGTTATTATTTATTTTTCTTCAAGAGAACGACTATTTCCACCCCATCGACTAAATACTGTTCCATTTCTTCTTTAGTCAAAACATAACAACTAGTTTCTCTATGACCCCAATATCGATCCAACTTATTTATGCATGTAAAATCCAAATCGTTATAAATCCTATATAATAATAATCTAAAAAACCTATAGATTGCATACGATATTCCTATAAATCTTGAAACTGAATAAAGAAAGTTAATAATGAGACACAATTCCTCAAATTCTTATTAAACTGAAAAAGAAAAAAAGGTGAAAAATTTTAGAGTCCTTGACGTTTCATCAGAAAATAGAGTAAAAAGTTAAGAATCCCTCCAATAATTCCGGCATAAAAGCCTGTATCGAACCACCAATCGGTAGCATCGAGTCCAATAATTACAACGGCGATAGTGCCTAATAGAACAAGAATAAGTGCTACAATCGAGAGATAATATCCAATATTGAGGGCATTTTCTGGAAGAGTATCTTCTTTTTTGAAAAGTTTCATTAGACTAAAAAAAACACTATAGAAAAAGCATATTGCGACAATTAAGATTATTGGAGCTCCAATTGGATTAATGATATTAACAAAATCCCAAATATTTAATGTACCCGTATCATAAAAGAAACCACCGAAATCAGTAGCAAGAAGTAATATACCCGCAATAAGATTGACAATAAGTAATCCAATATAAAAAACAGATATAGGAATTTCTTCTTTATTTTCAGACATAATAACCACGCAAACTTTATGATATTATTAATTAAAGCTAAAGTCTTTAATGCATTTAAGCATAATTATTTTTTTTGGAAATCAAATTAAAATCTTCTTTCTTAATTCACCAAAATATTATTAAAATTGGATGATATGGAATAAAAAATATGAAAAAACCTTATATGACACTATCTTTATATAGGTTTGAGAGTTTTATTACAATAAGACGTTCCACGCTAGGGGTTGGATTGTATGGTATTTCGAGAAAAGCAGTATGAAACGATTCTATCGCAAATTATCGATTTTCTCTCCAAAATTAATGGAAAAGCGGAGGAAAAACCCGAAACTAAAAAAAATTCCAAGAAATTAAACGAATTAAAACTGATTTTCAATTCTATAAGGAATAATCCTGAGAAAAATCCA
>WJIN01000142.1 GCA_014730295.1 Promethearchaeota archaeon
ATAAGAAGTGACGAATCCTACACCACGCAGACTTGTGCAAAGTGCGGAAAGAGAGGAAATCGAAAGTTATCCGAGCGTGATATTATCTGCGATTGTGGTCATCAAATGGACAGGGACTTAAACTCAGCCGTGAATATTATGATTAAGTTTCTCACATCGGATGCCCTATCGCAACGACCCTCTTTGAAGGAGGAATCTTTTCTACGGAAGTGGAAGGGGTTTTCTACGACACACAGCCCTGAGATATGCCCACCAGCTAACGCTTAGCGGACTCGTAGGAATCCCCGTCCTTTAGGGCGGGGAGACTTCAATTTGAGACCATCTATAATAAATCCTATTAAATTATTAAGTAAACGAAGTAGTAAGCCCGATAAATATAAAAGTCCCCCAGATGAAGGAACTGTTGAATTTTTTGGTTCAAATGGAATGTATCTATGAAATTTGCTCGGAAGGTAATGGGATAATTTTAGATGCCTTAGGTTCCTAAAATCTACAACATTTTTCCTTCATTTACTTACTAATTTTTTTTAATAGAAAAAACAAAACACATAGATTTTAGAACTATTTAGAATTTTTTCTATAAACTCTTTTGGTGAAATTAGGGATCACAATTTGACCTTTCTTACTTATTTTTCAAACATTCATACCTAAAAGTAAGAATCTAATTATTTACTATTTATTCTTATATTTTAAGAAATCTATTGTGTAGAAATATTTAAGAAAGCAGCTTTTATAACAAGATAACCTTTTAAAGATTAAAAAGGGATCCAATATCAAAAATCGAATTTCGTGAAAAAAATTCGAGCCCATTTTTAATAGTGAATCCCAAGTCCAATTTCTTTGAGGGATTGAGCATTGTCATGAGCATTGACATTGGTTTTTGAATACTTGACACGAAATATTCAAAATTGGATTTCGGTTTAAAATATATATTTTTTATCTCCTCTGGGACTTCATACTTAACGTCTCTAAATAATGGATTAGATTTCTTGTTAGCTCTCATTAAATCATGAAATGCTTCAATTCTCGTTCTGATTCCTTCAAAACCAGAACTTCCATCAAGACTAATATGAATATGTGGCATGTAAAACTTGTCTATGTTTTTTTCTGCTTCTAACATTCCCAGAAGTGATATTTCGGGCATGCATGTAAATGGAAATATATGGACAAATCCATCAAATCCTTTATCTTGAGACTCAAGATAACTTCCCATATTCCATACTGCTTCTCCACCAATATCCATCGGTATATACTTTTTTGCTCTACGTTCCAGTCGTCTTCTTCGCTTACTGGCGTCAAGTTTGTACATTACCCAATCAAAGACATCATACTGCTTGTGGACCTCGATACCCATAACGCCTAATTCTCCCATCAGATCATAATTAACCCATTTCTCCAACATAACTTGGATTTCTCCAGTATAGCAAACCCTCAAAGGTTCCATTTCCCTATCAATAGGAATCTTGCGAAAATGATCATCTATCGTTCTATCAAAATTAGCTAATTTCATTAAATCATTTTCCTTATCAAGTAAATCCATCAATTTATGAACGACTTTAGTAGTCATTGATTTGTTTTTTTCCCGACATCTAACAAGCCCTTCAATATGGGTTATTCTTTCTACATAATACGCTTTGATCAAGAACAAGAGTGTGTTTCTTAAAATTTTATAGTCACTAAATTTATTTCCTGTCCTTTTTTCCAATTTTGGAAATACTCCTAGCCATTCAAGATTTCGGAAATCATCTTGATGTAGATAAAACATTCTAACATCCGCGAACCCCATATTTTTCAGGATTCTTTTCTGGATAACTCCGTACATTCCTGCTCGGCAAGGTCCGTGGTCAGCAATCATCATAAAGTCTTTAACATCATAATTCTGATACAGGTTTATCATTTCACCAAGAATGAATTTAAATGGAAAACAAACAAATTCAGGAGAGTGTTTGACACCTTCACTAACGATCTCGGTGTTTACTACAGGGGGCTCAATAACTTCAATTCCAGGAAGATCATGTAATAAACCTTTAAAAAAAATATAACTCCAACCCAATCGTGAAAACGACACCTGAACATTTACCATTTTTATTTTCTCACCTATTATCACTCGGAAGAGAGATTCTCATTTACGAATACTTTCCACACCTACTATTCCATCGAGCAAAGATTCGTTCATCCTTTTCTCTTCCATTTACTCTATTTTTATCTTCTTTCCTGACAAGGTATTTAATTGTACATCTATTAGCACAATCAGGACAGACAAAGGAACCTGGAGCCAAATTAATTTTACTAATTTTTAGACCATGAAAAGAAGATAATTCTCCATTTACATGTTCCTTTGCTAAAATAGCTGAGCCGAATGCTCCCATCACGTAATGGTTTTCATGAATAATGACTTCATGGCCCAATTCTTCTTCAAAAGCATTTTTTATTCCAGAATTCGCTGCTACTCCTCCTTGGAAGACAAATGGCGGATATAGTTTTTTACCCTTGCAGACATTATTCAAGTAATTTCTCACAAGAGCTTTACACAATCCCTTAATAATTGCTTCTTTAGAATACCCTTCTTGTTGTTTACTAATCATATCTGATTCGGCAAACACCGTGCATCGTCCAGCGATTGACACTTCCTCTTCTGCCCGAGAAGCATAATCCCCAAACTCTTCAATGGGAACATTGATCCGAACTGCTTGGTGATCTAGAAAAGAACCAGTTCCGGCAGCACAAACACTATTCATATTAAAATCTGTGACGATACCATTTTTCATCAATATAACTTTGCTGTCCTGTCCTCCGATTTCAAGAATTGTTCTTACGTCAGGGGTATAAGCTGATGCTCCAATTGCATGAGCGATTATTTCGGGTTTTGCTATATCTGCACCGATAAGAGCTTTTATTAAATATCTAGCAGATCCTGTTGTCCCTACACCACAAATACGTTTTTCAATATTATCAGGAAGGACTTTTTCCATAAATTTTAGATTATCTTGGGTAGAAACAATGGGAGAACCCTTATTTCTGGTCCAAGTAGCGAACAATAATTCATTTCTCTCATTTATGATGGCGCATTTTGTAGAGACGCTGCCAACGTCAATTCCTAAATATAATTTGTCATTCGTATCATCTGAAAGATGATTTATGATAAATTCTGGTTCATTCAATTGTATTTTTTCCTCCTAATCATTTCGATAAAAGATTCTACTCTGGTGGTTAGTTGAGATTCTCCAGTATGTTCGTCCAATGTGAGATCGATAAACGGCTTATCCTTCATATCAAAATCTTGCATCACCACTTCTTGAATTAAAGAATCTGGGCCACACGCAAAAGAAATCAAGAAAATACCCCCATCAATCTCGTCATTATTGATCACATAATCTGATAATTGCATCAATTCATCTTCATTATCCCAGAAATTGCACAGATTATCATCAATTTCAACCCTTCTTGAGAAGATTTCCTTTGGAGCATTTTCAACAGTTATAACGTCAACAAAATTAGATTTGAGAATATCCATTAAACCATGATTAATAATTGGTTCATAGGTATTATATGGATGACCAAGAACCATTAATGAAAGTGGATGATTTTTGTATTCTTTATGAAGTTTAGGTTGAAATCTTTTCTTAAAGTTATAATTTGGATATTTTTCAAAAGGATACATCTTGTAAAGTGCATCGGGAACAAAAATTCCATCCTCAATCAACTCATGGAATTTTTCAAGCTTTTTATATCCATTCTCATAGGCAGGTTTTGATTCTTCTTTTGATTTCCCTAATTTTTTGCCGAAATTTATTGCTGATTTCTTCATTGGATTTTCCCTGGCATTAAAGACCCATTCAATTACGGGAATCTTAGATACTGTTGAGTGTTCAGTGACATCTGGAAGAATAATAAATTTCGGACAAAAATAATGGTCATTACTATTACTGATAAATCTTGGAACAAAGATAAAATCGAGATCAGGGTGATTTCTTGATAAATAATTCACATGACCATAATGAATCTTCATTGGAATGCATAAATCGGTTGCTGATTGACTAGATCCTTTGGTAAGAATTTCTTTGTTTGTTTCTGGACTTACAATAACTTCGCACCCAAGACTTGTAAGCATTCCTTCCCATAAAGGAAAAAACTTGTAGAAATAGAGGGACCGTGGAACACCTATCTTCAGTTTTTTCGTCTTTTTAGTCTTATTCTTATAATTCGTCTTTTCGTACAAGTTTCGAAACAAGTTTTTGGGATCCGTTCGTTCTTTCACTTTATCGTATAGTTTCTTGTTATATACCTTCCAGAACAAATCTTCCTCGTAGTAATTGTGAGTTATCAGAGTTTTCATTCCTCTGAGCTCATAGACCTTTTCTTCTAATGCTTTATAGTAGTTGAATCCCTCTCTTTTTTGCTCGAACCCGTAAATGGCGAAATCTATGAATAATTCATTCTCAATGGGAGCGACCATTTCTTGATTGAGCCATGGATAAAACTTGTAGCCATCTAGTTTATGTTTTTTCAAGCGGTATGGTACGATCCAAACGGGAAAGTAATCAAACACTTCAAGATACCAATTGAAAAATTCTTCCGCGTGGGTAACCGGTATGAAGACATCGACAATCACATCTGGTTTCCCCCCTTTCTTAGTTAAAAATGGCAATCGTTCGCTCATCTTAAGAATATTTGTCGATCCCAGTATAAAGGGACCTACTAGCCACCGGACTACCTTATTCTCAAAAATTCCTCCAGCAAAATTTCGGATCGACCAATGACAGTCAGCGTCATATCGGAAAAAATAATCTATGGTGGAGAGGTAATCTTGCTTTCTGTTCATGGCACTTTTATAATAAATATCGTAGAAATATTTATTCGTATAAGGAGCTTCCTCCTCATCAACGAAGCTGGCAACGCAGAGTAAGTTCTTATTCTCGGAGAATATAAGCCCGTCCATCATTTCAATATCTTGTTTTTCGTAGTGGTGTTTGATGGCGTCTATATATTCACTAAAAGTATCATATTGGATGTAATCGATGCGGACGCATTTTTTTGCTGGAACGAGCTTGAATTTCAGAAGCGTGATGATTGCGATCGTGCCGAAACTTCCGTGCAGCATCTCGAATATTTCAGGGTTATTACTTTTCGAGCAGACCATTATGTCGCCTGTTCCTGTCACAATCTCTATTTCTTCACAGGAATCGAAAAATCCCCCATACTTAAATGACATGGATTCAACTGAACACCCTGCGACTGCCCCGCCTATCGTGATTCCCTTAAGCTCGGACACGCATTGAGGAACAAGGCCATACTCTAAGGTTTCTCTTGCAAGCTCAGCAAAAGTGACTCCTGCTTCAGCAATACACATCTGTGTATCTGGGTTTATCTCAATAATATCTGTAAGTGATCTCACATCTATCGGCTTGTCACTATATTTCGGGTTATCCGGTTGTGGAGCCATGTGAGAAACGCTCGCCTTTTTTAGAGAGAAATATTCCCCGGGCTTCGCGTTATTATAGGCAGTTCTAACCATTTCAGAGATGGTTTCTATTTTTCTGTTATGTATTGCTAATTTTTCTTCACTCATATTAAAGATTTTGTATCCTTCCAAGAATATGGTATGTAGAACCTCTAATTTATTTTAATCTACAATATTAATTAATCTAATGACTTTCAAAATTAAGCTTTAAACTTAAAAATTTCTAAATAAGCAAAAAATTAGGTGTTCTTTGACTTGATACCAGTTTATCATTTTTAGATATATCGAAGATAGAATGCCTAATTATTCCTATATATTTTATCCAAAAAGATTAAAAATAATTTTTATAGCTCGAATAACATTCTTTTGTGCCTTAAATTGTTTTAATTATAACTTAAAAGATGCTCCAATAATAAAACTAAAGAATCAAATCAAGCACCAGTATTTATATACCGTTTTTTGGAGAATTCGATTCATTTTTTGAGTTATTCAGGATTTTTATAGATTTCTTCGGGATTGAAGACTTTTTTACCAATCAATTTCATATCTCCCTCTTCGGAGTATTCATTATAAAAGCAGGTAGAATACCCTTTATGGCAGGGTGCTCCGATTTGGTGGACTTTCAGAAGGATAGAATCATTGTCGCAATCAATTATAATCTTCTTCACTTCTTGAACATGACCGCTGGTGCCTCCCTTTTTCCAAAGTGTATCACGTGAGCGAGAATAATAATGTGCATATCCTGTTTCCAGGGTTTTTCTGACCGCTTCTTCATTGGAAAACGCCAGCATTAAAATCTCATTCGTCTCATAATCTTGCGCGACCACAGGAACGAGTTTTCCCTCGATTTTCGAAAAATCCAAAATATCAATAAAATTGTCTATGTCTCTATCACTATATTTCTTCATATATTATCAAAATTTTTTACTTTGTAAATATTTTTCTTATTATATTATGGCAGATGATGATAAATTATTCGTAGATCCATGGAGCAGTTCCAATATTTTAGATACTGATTATCTCCGTTTAATTGACGAGTTCGGTATCGAGACCATCAATGATATAACGCGAGAAAGATTTCGTAAGCATAAGTTCATCCGAAGGAAAGTGATTTTTGGACATCGAGATCTCGCTATGATTCATAAGGCGATGGAAATGGATAAACCATGGGCGGTAATGTCGGGAATTAAACCTTCTGGACCATTTCATTTAGGGACGATGACCACGGCATTGGAGATCATTGAATTCCAAAAAATGGGCGGAAAAGCTTACTATGCTATTGCCGACATTGAAAGTTGGGAAGATAACGGAATCCCCTACGCGGATGCCGAAAAAATCGCGGTCGATAATCTTGCCGATATCTTAGCATTAGGATTAGACCCCGATAATGCATATATATGGCGTCAATCTAAAGAACCCATAGTGAAAGATGTTTGTTTTAAGGTCAGTCGACTTGTCACGCAAAATATGCTGAATGCGATTTATGGAGAAAAAACATTCGGGTTATATCTTGCCGCATTAATACAATGTGGAGATATCCTCTTACCACAAGTAGTTGATGGGCCCCAACCAACTATCGTACCTGTCGGAATCGATCAGGATCCACATCTCCGCCTGACCAGGGATTTAACTCGCAGATATTATAAAGAAAAAAAAGTAGACGGGAAAATCGTCCAAGAAGAGTTTTTCCTTCCGGGAGCAACATATCATAAGTTATTACCGGGATTAGATGGCTCTGAAAAGATGTCTAAACGGAATCCCAATAGCTATTTTACATTTAACGAGCCGCTCCAATCTATCGAGAAAAAAATTAGAGGCGCACTTACGGGAGGAAGAAAAAATCGGAAAATGCAGGAAGAATTGGGTGGAGAGCCTCAGAAATGCATGATTTATAAGATCTTGATGTATCATTTCGAAGAAGATGATGAGGTACTTGCCCAAGAATTTGAACAATGTGTCAAAGGGGAATTATTATGCGGTGAGCATAAACAAACCTGCGTTGAGCGAGTGCTCAAATTTGTCAAGCACCACCGAGAAAAAAAAGAGAAGAATCTCGATAAAGCCAGGGAGATTCTTAACTTAGAATGATAACGATTAACCCCACTTTTTTCTTATAATCTCCCTTTTACTCTAAAAGCGCATTGAGAATTTCTTTTATTTCGCTTAAAAATTCGGGAAACTGGGTGAGAAAAGCTTCCTTAAATTTTTCTTGTAAAAGCGCAGAAATAAAAAAACTCTCATCTTGAATATCAATCCCGTGTAAATATGAAACTAGCTCATTTTCGATTGTTAGAAAATTTTTATTATGCTCGTAGTTTTCTTCTTGTATTCGTTTCAATAGGAAAAGATGTTCCTTAATAGCTTCGAGTAAATATACATAAATGCCGGGATCGATATCTTCGCTGTAGAATTCGCTGATGATAATTCCGTTCTTATCAAATAAAATGAGTGAAGTACAATTAAACTCCCCCAATGATTTTTCCATCAACAGCGAGAGTTCAAAAAATTTTTCATCAAAAATGGAAAGTCCGTAAGATATTAGCTGGACGATAGAAATTACATCATAAATTGAGGTTTGTTGAAAGAGGATGTTAAATGAGGGGTGCTCTTCTTTGATTTTTTCCCGCAAATAATGAATATCTTCATTGATTTCTTCATAGGAGCGGACTTCGGGATCATATTTGTGGAACGTTATAATAATTGGAATATCCATATCGTTTTTTCTAAAATAGCTAACTATAGAATCGAAATAGTCAAGTGATGCTTGAAATTTTTCTTGGTCTTGAATATCCATCACATACAAAAGTAAATCGGTTTCAGAAAAATAGATATCCGCTTTTGAAAGATACATTTCACGATATTTTTCCTGACCGCCCATATCCCAGAAGATGGCATCTCGTCCGAGGAAGGTCGTCTTTTTATATTCTACTCGTATGGTAGGTTTTAATTCCAGGATTTCGTCTCTAAAATCGTATTTTTTATCAAGAGCGGTAAGAATAGATGTCTTACCCGCGTTGTGGAGCCCACTAACAATTACTTTGATTGCGTCTTCCATTTTAATGACACTTTTCTATGGTTATAAGTATAACTTACTTAAATAATAAAAGATGTTGATTAAAAATTTGTGGAAAAGATAAATTAATATTTGAGAAACATGTATAAATTTGTTTTATTTTTCGGGTTTGAATATATTCTCATAAATTTCAATTCTCGATATTATAATGATAATACTTGAATGTTATTCATTTTTTTAATTGAAATCTTCTCTCTTATCATTAAAGAAATATAAAGAGGATATATGAGTTAAATTGATTGAGGAACCCACCAATTTTTTGAGAAATTTGAAATTTCAAATCAGAAGAAAAGAGGAGTTTTTAGATAAGAGTCTTATCTCATTTCGAGCACAAATCAGAAACTGCATTGAAAGTTTCGAAGAGGTCTATTACCGGGAAGCCTATAAAGAACTGATAAACGAGTTGCGAAACCGTTCCAAGAAATAAGAATAGATTGAAATGTGTACATTACATTGGGATTTTTCGGTGAAAAAAGTAGGATAAAAAAGAGAGAGGAATAATATCTAACAATTTATAGTTTTTTATTCTCCGATAATGGTACAGTAGATTTTCCGATTTCGTGGTTTTTCGTCAAATTCCAGATAGATTATCTGTTGCCATGTTCCATGGACCACTTTTCCATTCTGAACTGGGAATGTCTCAGAAGAGCCGATGAGAAACGATCGCAGATGCCCTGCTCCATTATGGTCTCCCCACGTATTATGATGGGCATAGTCCCTGTCATAGGGGATAATTTTTTCGAGAAACTCTTCAATATCGGTTTTTACCAATCCAGGTTCATATTCTGTGGTTGAAATTCCCCCCGTTGACCCTGCAACATGGACATTAACCAATCCATTAGAAATATTACTTTCACTAACCGCATTTTGAACTTTATCGGTGATATTAATGATATCGCAATATGGTTCGGTGCTTAGAGAAAATGTCTTAATTTCGACAGCCATAGTATTCACATCCGTTTTCTTTAAATAGTAATTTCATTTATTACTCTTAGATAATTTAAAAATCGTATTAAATTTAAGTTAAAACCCAGTGAGCTCTCTAATGAAAGTTCAAAATTCTGACGCGATTAAAGAAGAGAATGTAGCCCATCCTCAGAAGGTAGTATTTATTTGTGGTGCTCCGCATTCAGGATCCACCTTATTAGGATTGATTTTAGGAAGTCATACTCGATGTTTTTACGCAGGAGAGGCGAATAAAGTAAAATTTTTGAGGAAAAATAATGAACATCCGGACAAATATTGTAAAATATGTGGACCAAGCTGTGAGATATGGGGAGATTTTGTATACAATAAGGATTTGAATATCTACCCAATTCTTTCTAAAAAAACGGGAAAAGAGATTGTGATAGACTCTACCAAAAAGCTTGAATGGGTGAAAATTCAGCTCGATAAATTAACAAATACTCCATCAGAGAAGTATCTGATTTATCTTTTAAGGGACGGGAGGGCGGTGATCAATTCTCGTCTCAGAAAGTATAAAGAAACGCACCCAGAA
This sequence comes from Promethearchaeota archaeon, assembly GCA_014730295.1. The sequence continues at coordinate 10,033 of WJIN01000142.1, forward strand.
GAAATTATCGAGGAGTGGATCCGCCATATGGAAAAGACAAACTATTTTTATCAAGGATTTAATGGACCGAAAATTCAACTCCATTATGAGGAACTTGCCACGGAGCCAGTTAAAGCGATAAGGTCCTTATGTCAATTTCTCGGTATAATCTATGAGGATGCAATGCTACGCTACTATAATCATCAGCATCATCCATTAGGGGGAAATACCGGTACGCAATCTCTTATTATAAAAGCACAAGAAGAGAATATAGAAAACCAATATATTCAATTGAGTGAACGAAATAAATATTATTATTCAGATCATCCGCTTTCAATTAAGCTAGACCTCCGTTGGGTAAAGGAGCTCGATTCGGATGTGATCGAATTGTTCGAACGAAAAGCAGGTGAAATAAATCTTCCTATGAAATGGAAGGAAAAATAAAAGAATAATATAGAAGCAGAAAGAAAAAGTCAAAAACACAAAAATAAAAATCGAGAATTATTAACTCTTAAATTATTTCAAATAATTGCTCATTAGTTTTAACATCGGGGAAACGTGTATTTATCACGGGGTAATTTAGAAAATTGCAGAGCTTTTTCCACGCACCTTCTTCAAAAATGTTTAGAACCAATAGTTTTCCCGGTTTATCCTTAAAGTAATCCAAGACATTTTTTATATGAAGATCAAAAACATAGGACATTCTGTCTCGATTGAATTTGTAGGTTCCATACACGCTGGCCCGCAGAAGCCGTCTAACTTTCATATAAGTCTCTGTCTGAGTGGAATCTTCAAATGGATCTCGATCACTCCAATGTCGCTCAAAAGAGGTTAACCATGCTTCTTTGTCTCTCATCGTGAGAATAAATTTACTATTAGGAAAGAGTTTATCCAACTGAGCGTAGTAAGGTGAGACTGTAATATCAGAAATACCGTCATAATCTTTCAGAACGGAGAAATTAAAGTCTCCGCTCGATAATTCATCAAATGTCTCTCTATCGCTTGGATAATGTATAATATTATATCCTAAAATATACAGGGCGACTGTGAGGCTTTTCGTTCCCGTTCTACTTAATCCAATACAAAAGATCTTTTCGTCATTTTCTATAGAACCCAAGGTATTATAAGCAACTCGTAAGTCTAATACTTCTTGAAGTTCTAATTTGAATTTTTCTTTAATCTTTAGTGCGCTTAGTTGGTCTTTAGCGATTTGGTGAAGGTTTTCAATAAAGAAGGATATTTCGTTGGAGGGAGCATTAGAAGGAATAGAATTCCGGGTGTATTTGACCGCTTGTCTGGCAATCACATAATCTAAATCCTCGTTGTGCCAATTAGCCATGCAATGCTCTAATTTTAGTCTCCTATGCTCTGATCGGCTTCTCAATTCTCTGAGCGCATATTTCACATAAATATCTTCATAATATTGAAAAAAATCGTGGAAGATACGAAATCGTTTAAATACCTTTTTTTCTCCCAGTTTCTCTAGAGCTATGTTCCTTAATCGGGATTCGGGACGTAAAATATACTTGAGATCTTCTTGTGGAATTTTTATTTGTTTCATTTCCTCAACGACATCTCTTCTTGTTATATGAGTTCCCGTGTGAATAATTCCTCGAAATTTATCCATCACAAAGCAATCGATATATGCTTCTTCATTTTTATCCAGAAATTCTCTCATATTTTCCATAATTAGGCAATCTGCATCCATAAAAACGATGAAATCCCCTTCATATTCAATATTGAGGATATGTTCCATTGCTTTGGCAAAGGGCTTTATATTTTCAATTATATGGACCTTATCTGGCTTAATATTTTTAAGCGCAAATTCGAGTGCTATATCCGATGTGCGTTCTCCAATGGTTCTAAAAACCAATTCTACTTTTTTCATTTTATTTAATTTTAGTGTACTTACAATTTTATTGAATACAATTATTTTTTTTGGCTTTTTTTTTTACTTAGATGGGTATGTAACAAATAATTTTCATTATTTAATATAAAGATCCGTTTTCTCAGTATTTTTATGATTTTTTTCTTTTTTCTTTAAATATTGATTACATTCCGCAAATCTTATTTATATTCACTATTCTTGGAAGCCTTATATAAACTCAGAAAAATTATATACTACTTGAAAAAAATATACAATAATCCAATTTAATATTAATGGTTTTTCCAGTTTTTTTAAAAATCACAAAGAGAAAAAATACCTTTTCGATATAATGAAAAGGATGGATTAATCGAAGGTTTTATTAAAATTTTGACTATTTATACCTCAAACATTCTCTATATTTATTGATCTGTTCTATAATGCTCAAGGGTAAGCTTTCTTCACTTGCATGTTTCAGAATAAGAATTTTAGAAAGTAACAATAGTTCTTTTTGACCCAAATCTATAATATTACTCCACCCCTCAGTACGAGCTTCGATACATATGAAATTTTCTGTACGTCTCCTTTTCATGCATTTTGTATCTTTACAGTTCTCACACATTTTTGGAGTATAATATACGTTTCCATTCCTTAGAAATATTGAAAATGTTCCATAATTAGGATTGTAAATATTTATCCAATCTTCTTGCATTTGTTCATATTCGATATTGAGATTCTGAAGATAGTGTTTTAATGCTTTTGTGTTTATTCGGCAACGTTCATGGGAAATACCTTGAGTAGGTTCATAATAATCATCACAATCGTAATTTAAATTTTTTTTTTCTGAAAGTTTATCTATGGAAATAAAATCGACCACGAAATTATCATCGTAACAATTCGACTCGACTTTTTTAAGAAAAAAGTCGCTAATTTGTGCAAAAATTTCGCGTGCATGCGTAATAGTATTGATTCTAAATTGTTCAGTTCTGATTAGATCAGTAAAGTTGGCGGAGTTAAAATAAGCTTCTTGTACTTCTTCCGCTGTCTTATCGTTCAAGACAACACAAAATATAATCGTGACAATAGGAATACGTGTTTTGATTTCGTGAAAATATCGAATTATTTGTTCGACTTTATTTTCAGAGATAAGCACAACACAAGCTTCTGCTCCTGTATAGAAGGTAGTTCTGAGAAACGCTTTTTCGCGTGAGCAATTGATATTCCATAAGAAATATTCAAAATTATGATTTTGGGAAAATAGATCGACCTTTGAGATGTTGACTCCGATGTTTCTCTTGTTTTCCATGGAAAGTGTACTAGAACTGAGATAATCTTGGAACTGGTTCTTAATATCTTCTAAACCCCCAAGTAGGCAGACCTTTTTTTTAAAGTATGCTTCTTTTAAGTCAGTTTTGAGAGTATTCATCGATATTATCTGCCTCTTATCCATTAGGTACTAAGGAGATTAGGGGAGTAGATGATCATATATTAAATAAAATTCCAAATTAATATTTGTTATTATTGATTTAAATAATCAAAGCTTATAAAAAATTTTGATACAAGAATGAGTGAGAAATACGAAGAACTCTTAGATAAAATCCACGATAAAAAAGGGAAGATCCCGATATACATTACTATTACCATCCGTTCGGGAAAGAAAAAGGACTTAATCGATATTAAGATTAGAAAAGACAAATCTAATATTCTAAAAATCATGGCTCATGAAGCTGAGCAGAAAGGGTGGTATTTACATTCATATCATATACCATTGAAAAATTTAGGTTTACCAGAGGATGCAAAAAACAAAGAGATCCTCCCCTATTTGAATGAACCCTATAGAATAATGGCCGATAAATATACCAAAGATTTGGTTGAAGAAATACTTCAAAAATATATCGAAATTCACGCTGAGCGAAAAAAACATTTTTTCCGAACTGAACGATTTAAAGTGAAGAAAGATTTCAGTATTGGAGCGAAAAAAAAGGGTTTCTAATTCTTATTTCATTTTCGCATCCAGAGGGCCTTTCGTTTTCTTGTTTCCTATTAAATTTGTCAAAAGAGATATCTTATCAAGGTCTACAGCAAGCAATAACCTCTCACTTTTTTAGTCCATTCTCGCGAACTCACATGATACAAATCGCATATCTTAACTCTTCAAGTTTTTATAATCAGTCATCTGAATCTCTTCTTAGTGGCATTCCATCCATCTCTACGAACTCTGGTTTCTGGGGTTTTATCGCTCTATAGGGATTTTCTCGATTTCTAATTTTTCTTGCGAATGTGAGATATCCCGAATGACCAACCATCCTGCTGTCTGGACGGGTTGCACTCCGTTTAATTTGCATATCCCTTAATAGCAATTCAACCGTCTTAATTTCAAAAAATTCATGCTCCTCTAACGCAAAGGTAGTTTTTTTCACTTGTTCTATAGTAGGAGAAAAAGAGACTATGCATCCACTCAATTTTAAATAATCTTTGACTTTTCTAATCGCGACCCATGGAATTGGCATATCCAATACCACGGCATCAATGTTCTTGTGATTGAGCTTATCGTCTACGATATTTCCCTTCCTAATAGTAATAACGTCGTCCAATCTCGCATTTTTAACATTGCGACGTGCTTGTTTTAACGATTTGTCCCTTATATCATATGAATAAATATGACCATTGGGGCGAACATAGCTTCCGAGGATACAAGTGAGAGCACCAGAGCCAGTTCCAGCTTCGAGCACCTTACTCCCCGGGCCTATTCCCCCATATAACAGAATTAGTCCCGCATCTTGTGGATATATTATTTGGGTTTTTCTGCTCATATGTAGGATAAAATCAGAGGGTAATGGTTTCAAGATGTAGAATTTGTACCCTTGTGAATCATGTGGATGGGAAAACGTACATATTCCATAGGATTTTCCTATGATATCATCAAAATATATAATGCCGCGATGTGTATGGAACTCTTCCCCCGATTTCGCTTGAGCTAGCCATCTTCTTCTAGGATCTAAGACAATAAACACAAAATCTCCGTTCTGAATTATATTTTCATCCATATTTTCTATTTATTTATTCGAATTATTTATTGATAATAACAATAGTCATAATATAAAATATAAAAGAAACAAAATTCAATAAAAATTGTCAAATTTCCACAAAGGCATTAGATGATGTTAGATTGAAGTGAGCCCTAACAAATTAAAGAAATAAGTATCATTTTAGAATTGTTTATAGAGAAACTAAGCATAAAAAATAAAAATAATTAACCTTTAGTATATTCAACAGCTGAATAGCCAAGTATTTAGTACTTTTTAATTGAATTTTTTATGAGTCATAATAACACCAATCATAAATCACAAACTTCTTTCCGGGATCTCCAATCTGCAATAGATGCAGCCAAGGATAAACGGGACGAATTAAATCAAAAAACCAAGGAATACATCAATAGACTTCAAGACATAGAAGCCAAAATTGAAGATATGATCACCCTTGCGCGGAACAAATTAAAAAAAAAGCGAGATCATTGGAATAAAAAAGTTGCAAAATTAAAAGATAAAAAGATTGAATATAAAAATTTATTACATGATTTAATAGCAGAAAAGCGCAATTTAGAACGCCATATGAAGCAAAATTCGGGAGAATTTATCCCTACTAAAAAGATTGAACGCAAAATTGAAAATATGGAGAGAAGAATCGAGACAGAGAATCTATCTCTCCAAGAGGAGAATGCTATTATTGACCAAATAAGCCACCTTGCGATGCAAAAACACGAACAATTAGGTGAAGATAAAAGCAGTGAGCTTCTAAAAAAAGAGAAACAGATTGAAATCGTAAAAATTAATCTAGATAAAATTTATGAACAGCTAGAAAAATGGTCTAACAAAAGCCAAGACTACCACAATAAGATGCTAAACGCCTACGATAAAGCCAATGCCTTAAAAGAAAAAAAGAAAGAAATAGAGGAGAAATTAATTGAGAACAAAAAAAAAGCGGATAAATACCATGAACAATACCTTAACCTACTAAAAAAGAAAAAGGGGCGAGGGAGAGGGCGTTCATATAAACAAAAGAAATATAATCGACGACGTAGTAGAAAGGACGAAAAACTAGAAAAAATAAAACAGGATAAATTAGCAACTGCCTTGGAAAAACAGAAAGCTGGTAAGAAGTTAAATATTTATGAAGCGAGATTAATCTTAGAAGATAAGAAGTAATTTTTGGATTATTACTTAATTTAAGAATTTTTTTTTGTTTATAAAGTGAACTCAATTCATTTTTTGAAAACATCCTAAGAGGAGATCAATTGGGTGCAAAAATCTCTAATTATCCATCCGAGAAGAGTTGGATTTCCCGAAATTAATCTAGAACCAACCATTATATATGGAGTGCTATCGTATTTAGTTGGATCTCTCAGGAAGAATTCAACACAGTGAGTTCTTATTGATACAGGTTCAACCTCTCCAATTAGTACCTTTCTCTTACTAAGCTGAACAGACACGATATCTTTCCAAATAATTTTAACCTTTTCTTTGGAATAGCTGGATTCTTTTCTTATCCACGCATTCACATACTCTTTATATAATCCTAGCCCTTTTAAGAAGGTAAAAAAGGATTTCTCAAAAAAGCTCGAATCATCTCCGATAGTCCAATAAAATCGCAATCCGTAAGCAAATGCTCCAATGAATATTGCGGCAAGGATTATAAGTAAAATAAGGATGATGAGAGCAGGGGCTGTCTCGTTATAAGGAAGGGGAATATCATAAATACCTCTTGAGATGAAATTAATATAAATACTGATACAAAAATAAAGAATGACAGTGATGAAAATAAAACCACAGAAAAAAGCGGATAGAGTTTGGACACGATTTTTGTTCCGTAATTTTTTTCGGGTTGATTTAGGTAGATCCCAAAAAAACTCTGCGGCAATTGGATATAAATCGTGCTGTTTATTATCATCCATTTGATTCTCAATATTCTCTATAAAATTTATACCTAAATAATTATTTCTATTCAAGGAGATTATCGAATGCGATTTTTCTTAAGAGTTTTAATGATGTGTAATATTTTGAAATATCGATAATTCTTTGATTTAATTAGTTTTTTAATGCTATCTACTTTAGTTCTTTTTATGTTTTTTGAATAATAATACAAAGTCGGAATCAAAATAAAAATGGTAAAGCAAAACCCTATTTTGAAAAATTTCGTAATTTTCGTTGAAGATATTCCCAGCTCTCGTAATTTTTATGAGAACATCCTCAAACAAGAAGTAGAGTTTGATTTTGGACGCAATGTAAGTTTTAAAGGAGGATTATCTATTTGGTTAAGAGATTATGCACTCGAAACAATTTTTTCCGGTCAAAGAGAAAAAATTTCCGTGGGCAAACATAATGCAGAACTATATTTTGAATTTGATGATTTAGATGAATTATTTGAAACCATTTCTGAGAAAGAGGTTAAAATGATCCATCCTATTATGGAGCATCCCTGGGGACAGCGAGGTTTTCGGTTTTATGATCCAGACGATCATATAATCGAAATTAGTGAAACGATCGAGGCGGTGGTATTACGATTGCATAATCAAGGGCTTAATATTAACGAAATCGATAAAAAAAGTATGGTGCCGGAAGACGTTATTAAAAAAACTTTACAGAAAAGAGCTTAACAAATTTGAATAGATTTGACAGGGAAAAGTAAGGATTATTTTAAAAATAATTATTTTATTTATGTGCTAATTCCATCGTTAAAAAATTTTTAATTTTATCTCTTCTTTTAGCAAGTATCATTGTTTAAAGTAAAACGATAATTAGTATTGATCTAAATTGAGTAAAAAAATAACTGAGATTCGTTCTATCTTACAAGAACATTCACAGATGCTAAGGAATGCAGTACCTCTCATTGCCTCTGAAAATGTAACGAGTCCCGCTGTTGATGAAGCTTGTGCTTCAGATTTTAGCCATCGATATGCTGAAGGATGGGTAGGACAACGTGTATATGCGGGCTGTAAATATATTGACCAAATCGAACGGAAATGCATGGATCTGGCAAAGAAATATTTCAGTTGTATCCATGCTGATGTTCGTCCTGTGTCAGGAGTAATGGCAAACTTGGTTCTATATAATGCGTTTACATCAGAGAATAATGGAAAGATGTGTGCGATGCCTATACCTAAGGGAGGCCATATTAGCCATGCTCCCAAGTATACAAGCTCGGGAAAGCCGATATTTGGTACCGCGGGTACAGTCAGAGGGCTTGATATCAAGTATCTCGGATTTGATGAGAAGAACATGAATATTGATCCCGAGAAATCTGCCAAGATAATCAGAGAATTTGAGCCAGAAATGGTGTTATTTGGTGCCTCGGTATTTCTTTTTCCACATCCAGTAAAAGAATTAAGTGATGTCGCAAAAGAGGTCGGGGCATATGTTGGTTATGACGCAGCCCATGTGGCAGGATTAATTGGCTCAGGATATTTTCAAGATCCGCTTAGAGAAGGAGCTGATGCGATGGCTTTAAGCACTCATAAAACACTTCCAGGACCTCAACACGGGGCAGTTTTATCAAATCGTGAAGATTTGGTTGAACTATTAAAATCATCCGCCTTTCCGGCACTCTTCTCAAATCATCATTTGCACAATGTTGCTGGATTATCGGTGGCCTTAGTCGAGATGTTGGAATTCGGAAATAAATACCATAAAAGGGTAATAGAAAACGCAAAAGCACTCGCAGAAGCCCTTCATGAAAGAGGTTTTAATGTGTTATGCGAACATTTAGGATTTACCGAATCTCATCAATTGGTCATCGATATTACTAATTTTGAAAAATCTGTCGGACTGGGAGGAGATATTGAACGGATATTAGAAGAGGCAAATATAATCATTAACCGTAATTTACTTCCGTGGGATATTCGGGAGGGACGGCATTATATGAATCCTGGTGGACTCCGGATAGGTACCTCTGAAGTCACCAGACTTGGGATGGGAAAAAGTGAAATGGTTGATATTGCGGATTTCTTCAAAAAATTAATCATTGACCAAAAAGATCCTAAAAAAATAAAAAAGGATGTCGCGGATTTCAGAAAACGATTTCAATCGATTGAATATTGTTTTCAAAAAGATACTGAAGCCTACGAGTATTTAAAATTTTATTGAAGGATCTGCCTTTGATTTTTCGGTATTATTCTCCCTATCACTAAAATTTATCTTTTATGCTGCTTTTAATAAAATAATAGTATCATATATTCTAATTATTTTTCTAATTGAATAACTATGGAACTCGAGATTATTGAACAAACCGACCAGACATTGCAATTTATCATTAAAGATATTTCAATTGAAATGGTTAATGCTCTCCGTCGAATTATGGTTGGTTGGGTACCAAGTATGGCAGTAGATGAAGTCATTATCTTAAAAAATGATTCTCCATTGTATGATGAGATTTTAGCACATCGAATAGGGCTTATTCCATTCACAACGGACCTTGATGCCTACAACCTTCCGGAAGATTGTGAATGCGGAGGATTTGGCTGTCCTCTTTGCCAAGTTTCCACCACTTGTGAAGTTACAAATGATTCCAAGAACAATCTTGTAATCTATTCGGGAGATTTGAAAACCAACGATCCTAAGATCGTACCAGTAAATCCAAATATCCCGATTGTTAAGATTGGGAGCGGAGAGAGCCTAATTTTCGAAGCTTATGCTGTTTTGGGTCGTCCCAATGAACATGTGAAATGGCAGTCTGTGTCTAATGCGTTTTATAGATATTTACCAATTATTGAATTTGACAATAGTAAATGCAAAAATTGCCCCGATAAATGTATTGTCTCACGTATGTGTCCAGAAAATCTTTATAAATATACAGATGGGAAGAAATCACCCGAATTAGTGGAGGAGTATTGGAAGACATGCACACTATGTCGTTCTTGTGAAAGTAATTGTCCAGAAGATGCGATTAAAGTGGATTATGAAGATAAGGCATTTATTTTTACCATCGAAAGCGACGGAGTATTGCCCTTTGACGTAATTCTAAGAAAGACTTTTGATATTTTCCTCGCGAAAATTGACGAGGCATTTGAAAAGCTTGAAAGCGCTGAGATCCAAGAATAATTCTATCAAAAAATTATTAAATTATTATACACTAAAAGAACTAAAAAAGTGGTTACATTGAGTCATAAAATAACTGGTCCATCAAATTATTACGTTCGAAAATTAATTCGGGATTTATGGAAAACTAAACGAAATATCTGGAGACAAATTTCTAAGAAATTAAGTGGGTCCAGAAAAAATAGAGTAGAGGCAAACTTAAAGCGGATCAACAACAAAACGAAAGAGGGAGATGTCATAGTGGTTCCAGGTAAAATATTAGGAATTGGTACATTAGACCATAAAGTAACTATCGCGTGTTTAGACTGTTCGAGAAACGCGCGTGAAAAAATCACGAATTCTGGAAGCACGCTATTATCTATTGAAGAATTACTAGCAGAAAACCCAGAAGGCTCAGGTGTAAAAATCTTTTATTAGAAAACTCAAGAAAGTGAATCATTATGCCAAAATATCATCTATTATTTGACGCAACAGACAAAATTCTGGGGCGTTTTTGTTCCCAGATCGCAAAGAAAGCCCTCTTAGGAGAGTACATTGTAATTATAAACGCAAAAGATGCGATTATTAGTGGAAATAAAAAGGATGTATTCAATAAATATTTAGCGAAACTGAATATACGCACATCCACAAATCCAACGCGCGGACCCTTCCATAAGAGACGACCTGACACTTTCATGAAACGTGTAATAAAACAAATGCTTCCGAGGAAAACTATCAGAGGAAAAGAGGCGGTAAAACGAGTCCATGTATTTATCGGAGAAATCCCGGAACGCTTTAAGAAAAGATATCAAAATCTCAAACCACAAGAAATACCGAAGTGTGAAAAACAACGCTTATTTTATTATAATAAATTTGTAACATTAGAAGAATTATGCGACCAAATCGGTCAATGGAAAATGCAAAAGATTGAGGTATAGGAAAAATGTCTATGAAAGTGATCCAATCATCGGGGAAGAGAAAGACGGCGATTGCAAGAGCGGTATTGCGACATCCCGCAAAAGGGAGAATTAGGATTAATCGTGTCCCTTTAGAGATATATGAACCCGAAATAGAGCGAATGCGGATTCAAGAAGTCTTAGAAATTATCAACAATCCAAAGATAGAGAAATGCGATATTGATATAAAAGTTGAAGGTGGCGGAGTTTCATCACAATCTGACGCCATTCGATTTGCTATCGCAAGAGCATTAAACAAATTTATTGGTACAAAGAAAGTTGAAAATATCTTGAGAGATTATGATGATGCATTGTTAAGCGGTGATGAGCGAAGAACTGAACCAAAGAAATTTGGTGGAAAAAAGGCACGAGCCCGCAGACAAAAATCATTCCGTTAATTTTACAGGATTTATATTTTAAGTTTTTCTTTCAATATGAGCTCCTAATGATTCTAAATCTTCAAAAAATTGAGGATATGAATCCTTTACTATTTCTATATTGTGAATTATAGATTCTGAATTAGCATATAATGCTGCTACTGCGCAGGCCATTGCGATCCGATGGTCTTTTCTATGATCGATAATGCATCCAGAAAGCGTTTTAGTGTGATGAATTAAGAGTCCATCTTCCTGTTCTTCTACAGATACTCCCATTTTTTTTAATTCAGATGCCATCACGGAGATTCTATCGCTTTCCTTAAAGCGTAAACTTTCCGCATTATAAAGATGCGTGGTTCCTTGAGCAAATGCTCCAATCACAGATAATATTGGAAAAAGATCGGGGATATTCGTACAATCGATTCTTCTTCCTTTTAAAGGATATTTAGAAATATTTCCAAATACTAAGACGCTTCTATCAGTTAAATTTATTTGAATCTTTGCCCCCATCTGTTCTAGTATTTCAATAATTTTTTTATCACCTTGAGGATTTTGAAAATCAAGATTTTTAACTAATACATGGGACTCTTCTTTCGAAAGAGCTGCTGCTGCAATAATAAATGATGCCGAGGAAAAATCTGCGGGGATTTCATATTCTTGGGTCCGCATCTTCTGACCCGTTTCAATCAAATATCTCAATAACCCATTACTATTGGTTTCTTCGATAATACTGATGCCGAAATTTCTAAGAATATCTAGACTAATTTTTACATAGGGATATGATACTAATTTAGTTGTTATATTAATTTCTATAAGTCCCTTTGTAGAACAATCTAACAATGGCAGGAGAATTAATAAAGCGGTAATAAATTGAGAGCTAATATCTCCTCTAATGTCAATGGATTTACAAAAAACGTCCTTCCGGTTTATTATTACTCCCTCTTCTTGAAGGGAGTACTGCGCCCCCAGTTTTGTAAGAGCTTCTAATAGAGGCTTGATGGGACGATTCCTCTTAAAGAATTCACCAATTAACCTTAACCCGCCCTTAACTAATAGTGCCAATGCGCTAAAAATACGCACACTCGTACCCGAATTATAGCAATCTATTGTTGTAATTGAGGAGGTAGAAAAATTCTCTCTTCCAGTGATTATGTACATATTA